>NZ_CAXFDV010000817.1:0-27593 GCF_964001545.1 uncultured Aquincola sp. | reverse complement strand
TCGAGGGTCAGGCGGGCCGTGTAGAGGTCGCCTTTCTGGAGGTCATCGGCACTGCCCTGGCGAATCCACGCCTCGGCGTGCGGATTCGCGGGCGGGCGAGCGCCGATGCCGATGCGCTTGCCCGTGCGCTTGCTGGCAGGAGTGCTCATGACGGCCACCGCAGCAGTTCATCGACCAGCGCGGTGATTTCGCGCGCGGCGGCGCTGTCTGGCGCCGTCTCGCGTGCAAGCCGGCCGGCGGCCACGCTGTCGGCAAACACGATGCGCTGATGCACTTCCGCGCGCAGCGCAGGAAGCGGCTGCTCGGCCAGCGCGCCGCGGGCCTCGCGTCCGATCACGGTGGTGCTCACGCGCCGGTTGATGACGAAGGCCGCGCGCAGCGCAGGCCGGAACACCTGCGCCTCACGGATCAGCGCCACCATCTCGGCGCTGGCCCGCAGGTCGTAGGGGCTGGGCTGCACCGGGATCAGCACCCGCTCGGCCGCCAGCAGCGCGGAGCGCGCCAAGGCAGCGATCCTGGGTGGCCCGTCGATGACGACGTGATCGGCCCGCCTGGCGAGTTCTGGCGCTTCCTGGTGCAGCGTTTCGCGTGCGAGGCCCACGGCGCTAAATAGCCTTGGCAAACCTTGCTGGCTGCGGCGCTGTGTCCAGTCCAGCGCGGAGCCCTGTGGATCGGCATCCAGCAGGATGACCGACTGCCCGCGCATCGCCAGCTCGCCGGCGATGTGGGTGGCGAGCGTGGTCTTGCCCACGCCGCCTTTCTGGTTGAGCAGCGCGACGATCATGACCGGACCCTCCGTGTCGGAAAGCCCGCCTGTTGCCGCTGCGCTTCGCGTCCTGTGGCGGTTGTCCACCGAGGCGCGGCGCTGCTACTACCAGTTAGAGTATTTAAGTTAGGGAAGTTAGGAGAGGCCGAAACCCGCGCCAGTATTAGCTTTGCGGCCGGTTTTGTTGCCTGATAGCACGAGGATTCGTTGCCTGATAGCACGATACCTCTGTTGCCTGATAGCACGAGTCCGTCCACAGGCTGCGCAGCAGTTATCCCCGTGCCGTGGACGGCACGGGCCGGAACGTCAGCAGCGGCGAGGCAATGCCCGAGACGTACTCGATGCCCAACTGGTAGCCAGGCAAGGCTTGCCGCACCACCAGTGCGCGCAGGTCGGCGGCGAAGTCGTAGTACCGCGCCACGCTGCCCGACTTGCGGTACAGGTGCTGGAAGTCGAACTGCCAGCCGCCAGGCTGTCGCCCGCCGTGCTTGCGCACCAGGCGGTACAGCCATCGCTCGATCCCGCCCGTCAGCCGGAAATACGCCGGGTCGATGGTCAACACGAGGGCAGCATCGAGCACGCCCGCATAGAACCAGTCCGGCAGGATCAGTTCCAGCCCCAAGGGGGTGCCCTTGGCATCGGCCAGTTCCTTCCACTCGTTGATCCATGAGAAGCGATGCAGGCGCCGCCCGGTCGTCTCGCGGATCGACGTGGCCACGGTCGTGGACTGCAGCCGATCCAAGGCCGCCTTGAGGCGCTGGTAGTCGCGCAGCGACGTACCGCGCCCGATGAAGCGCAGGATCTCGTAGGGCGTGGCCTGCATCAGCCGCGACGGGCGCAAGCCCGCATCGCGGGCTTCCACAATCTGGCTTGCAGCCCAGATCAGGATGTCCGCATCCCAAATCGTGGCGATGCCATGCTCCTGCGTGCCCTCCACGCGGATCGTGATGCCGCTGGCGCGGAAGTCGATCGGCGCCGTGCGCCGCGACTTCGCCAGCGAGAAGAACGGAAAGGCCATCAAGTCCTGGCTGTCGCGCGGCGCCATGTCGCCCGGCAAGGCGCGGAACAGATCGAGCTGTTCGCGCTCTTGCATCGGTCGCTGCCGCATGGGCAGCGCGGGGCTGGACATGGCGAAGGCCACCCGCGCGCCAGCGATCAGCGCGCACGGCTGTCCGCCGAATGCTGCTCGGCGTACTCGGGCTCGGACGTGCTCTCGAAGCTGCGCTCGGCGGCCCAGGCATCGAGGTCGACCACGGCGTACATCACGCGGCGGCCGAACTTGCGGAACTTGGGACCGCCTCCCAGCACGCGCTGCTTTTCCAGCGTGCGCGGCGACAGGCGCAGGTACTCGGCGGCTTCGTCGTTGGTGAGATAGCGTTGGGGCTGCGCGGCAGCGGTCGAGACAGTAGCGGCAGGCCGCAAGGGAGCAGGACGCATGGTGAGAACCTCCATCGGTTGCAGGGCTCCGGCCACACAGCGCAACCGGATGAAGGCAGTCTCAGAAAACGAAGCCCTCCTGCTCAGGGTCGTTTTGCGCTCTCTTCAAAACGACCCTTCTCAAGCGGCGGCAGTTGTGCTAGGCGGCGATAGCCGCCGCGCATCAACGCATCGCCGCGCCGCACCAGGCGGCGCACCTTGGAGCGCAGGCCGCCGTCGCTGTACCAGCCGGCTGCGGCGTCCGCACCGAACAAGCCCTCGGCGACGTCGCGCAAGGACGCGCCCGCCAGGGTGGCGTCGAGCGCCTGCAGGGTGTGTAGCTCCAGCAGCGCCGCAGGCGGTGGCCTGGGCCGAGCCATTGACGCAGGCGTACCAGGCATAGGGGCCGCAGGGGCGGCGTGACGGCCACGATAGGCATGGGCCACGGCCATGCCGTCCTCCAGGCCAGGCGCCAGCGCATAGCGCTGGCAAAGGCTGGGGCTGCGCGCGATCAGCGCCAGACCCTTGCCGTCGTGCAGCAACTGCTTGTGGCCGGGGATGCGCCAGAACGCGAAGGCGGTGGCATCCGGAGGCGGATCGGCATCGGGGTGAAGCTGCACCACGGCCCCATGGCCGGGAAGCCAGGCCGGATGCGCGTCACGCGCATCCACGTCCGGGTCTTCCAGCAGACGCAAGCCCCAGCGATGCGCGGCATCGGGGCAGCGCGCACGGCGCAGCCAGTCGATCCGGTAGTCGGGATGGCGGCGCAGGTACTCCCAGGCCAGTGCGAGCGTGTCCAGACACAGGACGTAGAGGTAGGCGGCGGTCGGATACCAGTGCGCGAGGTGGTGCGGTTCGGCCATGACGCAAGCTCCCGTAGAGCAGGACGGCCGTCACTGGTTTCACACGCCAACGTCACCGCATCGAACTAGCATCCAATCGTGAATAAGCTGGTAGATTAGTAACTTGCGTGTCAAGACGAAAAGCATCCGATGGATTGCGCGGATCGTCTGAATGCGACGGTGGCGCGCGAGGAAATGCGGCCTCCTGCGCTATCCACCGTGCCCGATGGCACGGCTGGCGTCATGACCGTTTGCGTCAGGGTGGCACTGGTTTGGTGCAACAGTGCGGATTAAGACCTGACGGGTCTGGAGCAAGACCGAAATAGCCTCAATGCGCCCGGCTTGGCCGTGGCGCGAACGGCTCAATCGAGGACGGAACCGTTCTCCTGGGCCAGCCGCAGGTACTCCGACAACGGGCGCACCGCCCGGAAATACCGATCTCGCATCACGGGCTGTTTGCTCGGCCCGACGATGGATGCGAGGTCGGACAGCTTGATCTCGCCCAGCTCAGGCATGCTGATCCCCAAGTCGATCAGGCCATGGGCCGTATCGCCGTCAGCGGGGTCAAGCGACACCAGCAGCCAAGTGGCGTGTGCGTCCGGCGTGAACAACCGCACCACGGGCAGCGGGTCGATGGCCCGGCCAGCGGCCCGGACCCGGCCGTGTTCCAGCAGTTGCTTGCGCTCGTCCTCGGTCATGAGTTGGTTCATGGGCGTTACCTCATTCGCACAAAACCGCCGAAGCGTGAAAGCGCAAAACCGCATCGGCGGGTTTGTGGAAAGGCACGGATGCGGTTTTGTGCTTCTGTGAGAAGCTGCAGATACGGATTTCCGTAAAAGCACGAAAGCGGCAGGCGGGCATAGTTGAACACTATAGATTGTAGCCCTATAGGGCTCAATCGGATGTCATCTTGGATTTTGCGGAGATCCAGGGTTGGCAGCGAAACATACATTGTCGGAGGCACTAAAGACCATCAGGAAAGCACGTGGTTTGAGCCAGGAAGCGTTCTCGGACG
The DNA here is from genome assembly GCF_964001545.1 of uncultured Aquincola sp. Lineage (NCBI taxonomy): Bacteria > Pseudomonadati > Pseudomonadota > Betaproteobacteria > Burkholderiales > Sphaerotilaceae > Aquincola > uncultured Aquincola sp. Next base: position 23,554 of record NZ_CAXFDV010000817.1, on the reverse strand, counting down.
TGTCCAGCCGCACCTACATGAGCACGCTGGAACGCGACCTCAAAAGCCCCACCTTGAACAAGCTGGCCGAGCTGTGCGAGGTCATGGAGGTGCACCCGCTCACGCTGCTGACGCTGGCCTATGCCGGCGACGACCTGCAGCAGGTCGATCAGCTGCTGGCGCAGGTGCGCCAGGAGTTGGAGACTGTGGCGAAGAAGAGTGACACGCCATAGCGTGCGACCGCGCTGGCGTGGCCGATCCGGTGCAGCCGGTTCGGGGACTTCAGGGGCGCCAAGCATCGCGCGGCGGGGAGAGGCCGCAGGGTTTTCCCCCGGAGGCAAGCGAAGCGCGCAGCTGCGATAGGGATTGAAGCCGAATGGCCATGACGGCGAAGTCGGCATGGGGCGCAGCCCGCAAAGCCCGGTCGGCGCAGTGCGCCGAATCGCCCTGCATTCGCCCTGGCAACACGAAGTCATGGTGATGCTGCCCGACCACCACCATCACGAAGCTGGGAGAGCCAAGCCTTCCAGTCTGCTGATCCAAGCAGTACAGCGCCCCGCCGCAGTGGGCGGGGCGCTGGCGGCCGTCAGGCCGCCTGGGGCTTGCTGCGCGACCAGATCAGGTCGTGCGTGCCGTTCTCTCCTTCGATCAGGCGGGCATAGACCGTGGCCGGGAACGAAGGATCGTCGAGGGTCACGGAGATGTACTCCCGCCCGGCCTCGCTGGTCTTCTTCCACGCCGCGCCGATGTCGTGGCTGGCGGCCTGCAGGCGGAAGTCCGGGGCCTTCTCGTTGTCCCCCTTGTCGTTGGGCACCAGCTTGACCTTGACGTTGAGCGTCAGGGTGCGAAGCGTGCCGGTGAAGCCGTCTTTGTCTGCGGTGAAGGTGCCGATGTTGGCCATGATGAAACTCCTTTTGGTGGAACAAGGTTCGCGCCCATCGCGTCCTTGTTGTGATCCGGCCGGCGGGGGACGGGCGGGCTGCACCGCTTGCGGTCGCAACGCAGTGGAGAGCCGGGAGGCGAAAAGAATTTGTCCCGCGAGGAATGCGCCGAACGCAGTGACAAAGCAGGGGAAATTGTTTTCGCCGGACGGTTGCAGCCATGAAGCCCGAGGCGCAGCCGCGCCACCGCTAGGATTCACAACAACACAAGGACGCCTTGGGCCGAACCGCATCGAAAGGAGGCAGGGCCGGCTCGGCATCCCCGCACGAAGGCAGCACCGGCTCGCCCACTGACGCGGGCCAGGTCAACCATCCGACGACAAGCGAGAACGCCCCGGCCGCACCTTGCGGCGCCGGTCTTGAGGCGTGGCGTGGAAGCTCCATAGCGATGCCGGGCGGGATGTCCGTGAACCGTCCTTCGTGACGTGATGGGCGAGAACCGCCAGCGTTGAGGACGGCACGCATTCGCACAACCTGCCGCAGCAAGCACCAGCGTGTTCGCCAGCTCCGTCCATTGCGGCGGGGCGCTGGCCGGGCCGATCCGGCATCGACGGTTCGGCGGCATCGAGGGGCGCCAAGCTCGCGCGGCGGGGATGGGCCTTGCGCCGATCCCCCGGAGGCAAGCGCAGCGCGCAGCGCCGCAGGCGCGAAGGCGTGAGTGGATTGAAGCCGAATGGCCGTGACAGCGAAGTCGGCACGGGGCGCAGCCCGAAAGCCCGGCGGCGCTACGCGCCGACACGCCCAGGCCGTTCTATATTTTGAGCAGGGAACGCAGAACACCATGACCATCCAGCTACGACACGAAACCACGAACGACATTGCCGCTATCGAGGCCGTGACCATTGCCGCCTTCGCCGATGCGCCGCACACCAGCCACACGGAGCAATTCATCGTGCGTGCATTGCGCGACGCTAGCGAACTGACGCTTTCCATCGTGGCCGAAGAACACGGCCAGGTCGTCGGCCATGTGGCTCTGTCGCCGGTGACTATCACCAACGACCACGGCCACAAGGCCAAAGGCTGGTGCGGCCTGGGGCCGATCTCCGTCCTGCCGCAGAGGCAGGGGCACGGCATCGGCTCGCGCCTGATGGAACAGGCGCTGTCTGAACTGCGGGCCATGCAGGCCGAAGGCTGTGTGCTGCTCGGAGAGCCCGCGTACTACGGGCGCTTTGGCTTCCAGGCCCATGCGGGCCTGCAACTGCCGGGCGTGCCGCCCGGCTATTTTCTCGCACTGGCCTTCCATGGGCCAGTGCCCGAAGGCATCGCGCAGTACAGCGATGCCTTCAACGCCGCCGCCTGAGTGCCAGTGAAGGCGGCGGCGTAATGCCCCGGCTATTCGGCTTCAACACCGGGCGCGGCCACCGCCGCGCCCGGATTATGCGTTTCACCGCGCCCAGGGCGGAACGGCCTGGGCGCGGTGCTGACGATGATCATTCCTTCGTTTCGATGATCCACCACACGGCACGCGGCAAGGCGCGGCCCGTGATGGGATGTATGTCGGTGAGGTCAGCGCGGGCCGACCAGCCCGAGGGCGGTCGGTAGCCGCGCACGTCGCCATCGCCGTGCCAGCGGCGGGCGCGCACCGTGCCGGGTGCATAGACCGCCGCCATGCGCGGGCGGTTGGTGGTGGTGCGGGTCATGGGGGCTTCTCCTTGCAGCGAAGCGCCCCGGTCGAAGCCGGGGCGCTTGCCTTCGGCGTGGGTCAAGCGGCCAGCGCCTCGGCGGGTTCATCCGCCATTGCCTCGGCATCCTCCGGGGCGTCCTGCTCCGGGCCTGCCTCCTGCGCGCTTTCCTTCACTGCCTGCTGCGGGCCTTCGACCTTAAAGATGGCAGGCATCCAACCCGCGCCATCGGCCAGCCGCTCGGCTTCGCTGGCAATGTCGGCCTTCTTCAGCTTCGCCAGCCGGGAAACCTGATCGGGCGCGTACTCGCCCACGGCTTGCAGAACTGCCGCCTTCGGAACGTGCTTGAAATACCCCTCGGCGGTCGGCTGCCACCATGCGGCCATGTCGAGGCCCACGGCCTGCGCCAGTTCCTCGCCGGGCTGGTGCGGTGTGGCGCGAGGCGTCACCACGTCCACCGTGGAAGCCACGCACACGGCCAGCAGCTTGACCAGTTCGCCTTGCTCCATCGCCAGCAGCGCGGCAAACAGTTCGGCGCTGTCCTCGGGCAGCTTGCCGCTCCACGCCTGCTGCAATTCACGCAGCGCCACAGCGGCGGGTGACTCGGGCCAGTCCGGGGCCATGCCGTCCAGCCGGTCTTGGACTTTCAGGCTCACGCCCAGCGGCAGGTCGCGCCCGTAGTAGCGGCCCTGCAAGACGGTCTGCACCATGCCATGCACCAGCGCGGCCACCGCCACCTGCGGATGCCGGGCCACCTCGATTTGCAGCGCGGCGGTGCGATGGGCGCTCAGGCGCTGGGCCAGTCGGTCGGAAATCGCTGCTGCCTTGGGCGGCTCGTCGTCCTCGCCTTCGTCATCGTTCGCGGCATCTGGGTCGCTGAACCCTTGGCGCAGCTTCTCCAGTGTGCGCAGTGCCTTGGCCTCGGCCTCGCGCAGCAGTCCGCGATGAATCACCACCTCGCCGTTGCGGCCGATGGTGACGATGGCCCCGGCTGCGGCCTTCACGTTCGCGCCGTACCCCTGCAAGCCGTCTTCCAGCGCCTGCAACTGCTCGCCCAGCCGCTCGCCTTCCTCTTGCAGCGCATCGGCCTTGTCCTCGTCGTCGGCGTCCGTCGCGGCATCAATGGCTTCGGCCACCTCCTGCATCTTGGCTTGCAGCCTCTCGATGCGCTGTGCTTCGCGCTTGTTCGGCTCGCGGCGCTCCCTCGGCGCACGCTGGAAGGCGTGCAGATCGGCATGGGTCACGCCCGGCGTGGCATCAGCCCAAGCCCAGCCCTCGGCCTTCACCTCTGCGGCGATGCCCGCCAGCTTGTCTTGCGCCAGTCGTTCCAGCAGCGCGGCGTCGGTCAGGTACACGCCTGCATCGCCCTCCGCGAACAGGTCGCGGCGGATGCCGCCGCCCGCCTGCTCGTAGGTGTCCAGCCCGACGAAGCGCACCAGCGGATGCCGGTAGGCGTCAATCTCGCGCTCCGTCAGACGTTCGCGCAAGTGCGAGGGTTGGCGCTGCCATTGCGGCGCATCGTAGAACGCGCATTCCTGCGCGGCGTGGTCGTCGGTGATGGAGAGCGCCATCAGCTGATCGAGGCTCACGGCATCGGCCCGGTAGTCCTCCATCAAACGCGGCGAGACATTGGCGAGCTTCAAGCGGCGCTGCACCACCAGCGGCGTAACGGAGAAATCCGCCGCAATGTCCTCAATCGGTCGGCCTTCGGCCACCAGCGCGGCGAAGGCTTCAAACTGGTCTGCTGGGTGCATGGCTTCGCGCTGCACGTTCTCGGTCAGGCTGGCGGTGCGGGCCGTGCCATCGGCCACCTGCAGGCAAGGCACGTCCCAATCCTTGGCGATACGGTGCTTCTTTGCCAGCAGCTTGAGGGCCGCAAAGCGTCGGCCACCTGCCACCACCTCGTAATGCAGGTCATCGGCGGCGGGAATCACGATCAGGTTTTGCAGCAGGCCCACGCGCTGAATGCTCGCGGCCAGCTCGGGGATGGACATGCGCGGGACGGTCTTGCGCACGTTGCGGCCCGTGGGGCGCAGCACCAGCCGCGACAGCGGAACCAGAATCATGTGCTTGCTCGGGTCGGCGGCTTGCAGCACGTTTGCGCGGCTGTCGAGGGCTTGAGCTTCGGTGTAAGTAACGGCGTTCATGGTGAATCTCCAATCAAGTGAAACAAGGGAATGGAGGGGAAACCGCCCCTCCGGCGGGGAACACGTCAGAGGGGGTCAGGCCTTGAGGGCGCGCATGCCATCGGCCAGCAGCCACAGGGCGCGGTTCAGGCGAATGTCCGAATCAATGCCCTGCACGGGGCGGGTCTGCTGTCTGCGGCCATTGGCGGCGCGGCCATGCAATCCGCCCTTGGTCAGGTTCTCCTGCGTGCGGTTGAACACGCTCCACAGGTCGGGGCGGCGGTCGTCGAAGCGGCGCGGCATCAGGATTTGCGATTCCGTGACGGGCGCGGGCTTGGTTGGGTCGTCGTACTTGAGGGCCAGCGCGGCGCGGGCGAACACTTCCGATTCCCCGGCATCCAGCGTGATGGCCTGCATGGATTCGCGCGATTCCTGCGCATGCTCGAAGCCGCTCAGCACCTGATAGGCGCCCTCGATGACATGGCCCGCCACGTCGCCCTTGTGGGGCACGCGCACATCGCCCACGGTGTCGCCGCAGACAAGGCCATTGCTGCAAACGAAGCGGAACATGCCACCCAGTAATTGATAGCTGCTCGTGCCGTCGTGCGAGTTCAGCAGGATGATTTCATTGGCTTCGCGGGCGTTGATCTGGTTGGCGTGGCGCAGGCGCAGCATGTGTTTCGTGTGCTCGCGCCGGCCCTCGTTGCGAACGCGGGTCTGGCACACCATGAAGGGCTGAAACCCCTCTTTGCGAAGCTCGGTCAGCACGGCGGCGGTGGGGATGTAGCTGTACCGCTCGGAACGGCTTTCATGGGGGGCATCCGCGAAGATGGACGGGGCCACGCGGCGGATCTGGTCATCGGACAGCGGGGAGTCGCTGCGCAATGCGGGGGAATGGGAAGCGAAGCGGGATGCGAGTTGCATGGTCTTTCTCCTGAACAAAAAGGCTGTTGAAGAAAACCGCACACCGGATTCCAAGATTCGAAGCCCAGCCTTTCGGCTGTTCGGTGCGGTCGGCGCGAGGAACCCGGTTGGCCCTGTTGCCACCGTCTTTCCTGAGTTCATCGCCCGCGACGAAAGGGAGCGCGCGGACGGGGGCCGTCAAGGAAACAAGCGCAGGGTGGGGCGGCCCGCAGGCGCAGCCGAGGACACGGCCCTGCGCGCCTTGACGGCACACGGCCGCGGGCTACAGTCGCGGACAAGGTGATGAAGTCAGGGAAGAGGACTGGACATGGCAACGGCCATCCCACAAGCCGACCGCACGGCAAGCGAAGCGCGCAGGCTCGAAGCTGGAAGCCGGGCCGGAGGCGTCAGCCGAACGGAGTGAGGGAACGATCGAAGCCCGAAGGGGGCGAGACGCCGCAGGCGGCTCGATGCGCTAGCACGAGAGCGCGACCGGCCATCTCCCAGGTGGCCGGGGACGCCCACATGACTTCAATGAAATCCCCGTGGACAGCTACCCACCCAGCCATCGGCAAAATGGCAATGGCATGGACATACGAGCCCTACAAGACGATGAACTGATGGCCCAGGCCCGAGACTGGCGGCAACGGGCACTGCGCGGCGAGAAGGACGCACGCGGCCTCGCGCACGAACTGGAATGCGAAGTGCGCCGGCGCTTCCCCAGGAACAATGCGCCCCATGCACTGCCGCCGATCCAATTGCTCGGCGCCGTGCCGCAAACACCCCAGCGGCGCTGGAAGCCCTGGTAAGCACCGGCTCAAAGGCAGCCCGCCCGCATGACTGCGCCACGGCCGATCGGCGCTGATCCCGAAATCCCCCCGAAATAGCGCGAATTTCGAGTGGCCCGGTCACGGGCCAATGCCTACCGTGGAATCTCCACCTTCTGGAGAACCACCATGAGCGATCCCATGCAACCCGGAACGCCTGCGCCTGGAGCAGAAGGGCCTGGCATCTTTCTGCCGACCCTCATCTGGACCACCGACCGCAAGACGGTAGGCAACGAGATGCAGCGCCTGCTGGGACGGCGCGCACAGCTCAACGTCCTGCTGTCCGCCTCCGAAGAAACGGACGACGGCACCACCTGGTACGCAATGGCCCAGGCCACGCTGAACCAGCTGGACTGCGATATCGAACGTCTCTTCGAGTGGCTGGGCGACTACGAACCCGACACACCCACGCCCGAAGTGCCATCGTAATGTCCGGCATGAAGGGAGCGATCCGGCACCAGCCGGTTCGCTGCGCGAGAGGGGCGCCAAGCCTGCGCGGCGGGGATAGCCCGCAGGGCTTTCCCCTGGAGGCAAGCGCAGCGCGTAGCGCCCCGCCAGGGGCGCGAAGGCATCAGGCCGGGTCGTCGGGGCGCAGGCTGGCTTCCGACACCGGCATCCACGGCGATGACGAGTCCAGCAGGTAGCGCGCACCGCGCGCGTACAGGCCCGAAAGTCCGCTGGGACGATAAAACCCGGTGACGCGGCACCGGAACTGTGCGCCAAACCCGTTGGTATAGATCACCGCGTCGCCGAGCGCAAAGCGCAAGGGCTGGCCGTTCTCCGGTGGGAACGGCTTGAACGCATCATGCTCTGCCGTGATTTCGAGGATGTAGTCGTGGTGGCTGCTCATGGCCTTGACCTCCTGAAATGATTGAGAACGCTCAGGAGCGCCTTGCGGCGCCCCAGAACCAGGTCAGACAACGACACGCCCCGCCAGCCGCGCATCGCGCGCATAGGCGCTCAGCCGCTTCTCGGCACGAAAGTGCAGATCCCGCTCTACCGGCAAGCCCAGCCGCCCGCGCACGGTCGCCAGTTCGGAAAAACTGACCCAGCCGATTTCCGGCATCCCTAGGCCCAGGTCGCAAAGACCGAAGGCGTGATCGTGGTCATCGGGATCAATCTCGGTCAGCAGCCAGGTCGCGCCGGCATCCGGCGTGAACAGCTTGACCACTGGGGCCGGATCGAAGTCCGGGTTCTCCAAGGATTCGCGGCCGTTGGCCAGCAGCACGATGCGCTGCTCGTCCGTGATGAATGCGTGGTTCATGGTGAACTCCTGTAAGGTTACCGGGCGGAATTGCCCAGCCCTTGCAGGGCACGGCGCAGCGCAAGCAGTCAAAGATCGAAGACGGCCGCCAGGCCGCAAGCGCCGAAGGTGCGCAGTCATTGACGGCGAGCACGCCGTGGCACGATGAAGGGAACAGCAAGCCGCCACACCTCACCACGCAGCCACCCCGGTATTGACAAGCGTAGCGCGCAGGTCCGAAGCGTCAGTCCAGATCAGAGCGTCCGGGCTTGAAGCCGGATGACTGCGATTCGGCACGAAGCTCGGGGCGCAGCCCATGAGCCCGACGAAGGAACGTCGGGATGCAGGCCAAGTTGTCAGCAGGCAGTTGAAAAGTGGTGCTGGCCTTCAGGCGCTGTCAATTTTCTTGATCTTCCGGATACGCCGCCTGGGGAATCGGCACCCAGCCATCGCGGGTGATGCCTGCCCCGATGCGTATGTTCTGGCTTTCAGTTGCCGCCCAGTGCCCACCCCGGTGCAATACGGCGCGAATCACCGACTTCCGCGGATGATCCTCATCCGCCTTGGCAGAACTGCATATGGCATTCCAATGGTGCTTGTCCGGCATACTGTTCAACCGTGGGCCGAGCAGTTGATCCAAGACTTCGGTCGAAACGTTGTGTCGCCCGCCGTGATGGGGCACTTGGAAATACCGAATACCTGGCAGCGCGAGTCCCACGAAAGGTGCGTAGTCGATCACCTCCTGCAGTGCTTCACGCCCGGCATCGCCAGTAAGCATGACGCGATGACCGTTCAAGACAGCCGACTGCACCACACTCATTTCATTCTCACGACTGGTCGGCTCAGGCGGGAAATATTCCTCGCCCCACAGGGACTTGATGTAGGCGGTCGCGGCCTTCACTGCCCGGAATATGCTGCTCAGCGCGCTATCAAAAGCACTTTCTTCGACAGCTTCCGGTGTCTTCGCGGAGTCCACGATCAGGTCCAAGTAGCGCCCCAGGGTAGGTGCCATGACCGCGAACGGACCGATGCTCTGCCCCTGAAGGGGGGCATGGATTGGAATTCCCTTCTCCACCGCAATATCCTCAAGAATTGCCGTGGCATCGTAGATTGAGCGCAACTTCCGTCGCAGGGCTTCAACCGATTCATAGGTCTCAAAGCGATCGATCAACTGGTCCGCGTATATCCACGGCCGGTTGATCCAAAGATTCCTGACCGTGCATTGCTCCAGGACTTTTCGTAGTCCGTTGGCGTGATCGCGATCTGGGTGCGTGAGGATCACATGGTCGATGACTGTTGTTCCATAGTACGTCTTCAGATGCTCGACTATCTGATCACCCGTATCCAGATACCCACCGTCAACAACGTGCACGCCCTCGGTGCCATTCACCGAGTAGCGCAGCGTGATCGCGTCCCCGCTTTTCGCTGTTTCGACGCCAAGAAAGTCGATCTCGAAGTAGTCAGCCATACATCCCTCTTGTTTTATGCCAACAAAGTGCCGGTGGCTTTGCACCTACCAGCGATCCACCGCACACGTGAGTCCTGTCGGAGTCCATACCAACGACACGGCCGGAAGGCCGCCAGCATCCTCGGCGATGCCGCGCAATGTATTTCGGTCGATACCCGAATGTGCGCCGCCTTTCGGGTGGCTGTGCCACGTTCCTATAAAGGCGAGATACCCCAAAGAGGCCGCGTTTGCGGCGCGCAAATTTTGAACAAGCCCGTTGGTTCCGAGGACGAAGCGGGCGGCCTCTCGAACACTGTCAGGCGGTGCCTCAACAAGGCCTGCAATGGTGATGGTTCGATTTTCAAACGAGATGCGGCCGATCAAGGCGCCGCCTGTTTCCAGAGCACCCCAGCGCAGCGCATCAGCATGGATTGCTTGCGCAACTGGGGACAGGACCCGAATGTTCCAGCCACCATCGTCTGCGACTTCAAGCGCAGTGGTCGGGCCAAGGCTGGCGCGGGTCCATGCCATTCCAAGGCCTTCGGCATCTGAGATTCCGGCGCAAAGCGTCGCTTCCTTCGGAAGCCCATCAACGAGCCATCGTTCCAGTTGCAGGCCGGCCAGTGACGTCGACCGCGAAACAACGGCGTCAGACATAGGCATCGTCAGCGAATGACAGTTGTCACCCACGAAAATCCGAGTCGGCTCAGACGTCTCGCCGGCAATCGACGCACGCAGTTCCGGTGCAAACCGGCAGCACTCGAACAAGAACGCCGTGAGGTCGTCAACTCGGCCGGCACGGCCAGCTCCTTCGAGCAATACCGCCACACAGCGCCCCTGACCATACATCGCGATCCGTGCCAATCGGGCTGGGGATTGATCCAACGCTGCCGATTGTGTTTCTGCAGCCAGCACCTGAAGTGACGCCGTCGCATCCACGATGAGGGCCGCATCCTGCGGAACGGTTGCCGCAAACTGTTCCGGATCGACCAAAAGAGTCACTGCGTCGGTGTCGAACGCTCGCGATTGAAGATGCGACAGCGATTCAAAGGCTGTCTTCATCAGCGCCGACTTCCGAGGCGGAACCAGAACTGATGCCCGCTCAATGAGTGCATGCCGCGCGGCGTTGTGAGGCGACATGGGTTCGTTGTCGACGAAAGTCATCGAACCAAAGCCCGCTCGCCCCAGTTGCATCGCGACTTTCGATCCCACGCTTCCGCAGCCGAGCACGACCAGCGGCTGTGATGTGGCTGCGTATGGAATGCCGGACGTCCTTGCCAGCAGTTCAGGAGACAACGCATGCGCGTGAAAGGCCGGGTGAACCGTGGCGTTACGCTCCAGGAGCGATTGAGCGTTGAGTTCATAGCGCACCACATAGGGCAATACCTCGACACTCCTCCCTGGCGAGCCCACAAGCGACGCTGGCCTTTGCACAGCCAGAATCACAATCGCGTACAAACCATGCACCCAGCCATGCGAGTCCTGTCGCATATCCAGGATTGAGCGTCCGAAATAACCGTCCACTTCCTGGGCCAAAGCGTCGCGATCAATACCAAGCTCCGCTGCTCGATCGAGCAGCGTCGCGAGATCGACAACTGTCTCTGGTTGATAGCGTCCGATCACATGCGGGAGGCCGTCGGTCATCGGAGCGCGCGCGATGAAGGCCGCGGCATGGCCGTTCCCCCATTTGCCCAGCTTGTCGTTGTGAACATCCTGATAAAACACAGGATCGACTTGTGCGGTCAGTTCGGCGTTGATGATGGCGTACAGACCGCCATCGATCGTCACGTAGCCTGCGGGAACCACCAGAATCGTGCCGTCAGCGGGAGCGGCGGCCGCGACCTTCTCGGCACTGAATACAACGGTCGAAGGACAGCTGTCTCGGCGCGTTGGTTCCCACCCCTGCTCCAGGTCCAGGAGTGTTCCGGCCGCGGCCTTGTGCAGCCAGTCGATCAACTGATCGACAACGGCGTCCAGGCCAAACCGATGCAGCAGCTCGTTCAACGACCCTTCGAATAGGCACGGCGAGACTAACTCGCCTTGGCGATGGGGGTTGATGTGCGGCAAGTTGAGCGGGAAGTCCGCACGTAAGAAGGGCTCGGGTGCAGACAGGGGCCAGTCACTACCGAATACCAGCACGCACGTCTCGACGGTGCGCACTCCGGTCTCAGAGATACCATTGCGCCGAGACCTGTTCGGCAGTTGGACCGCAACATCGACTTCAATCTCCGTCGATGCACCAGTTGTCCTTGGCTCGCCAACGCGGATAAGGCCTCGATGCCGCTGAAGTTGATGCAGTGCGTCTGCGATGGTGCCCGTCATGATGCTCCGTGCGGCATGGGGGTGCGCGCAGAGGTCACCACGGCAGCGGCCTTCGATCCGGACTCCTTCTTCGAGGGAGGTTGCACACCCTGAGCGGTTACGGTGAAAACGAGCGGTTCCACGGACTTTTCGCTGGGGTACTCGCCTGTGCAGTAGAACTCGCCTTTTGCTTCGTCCACGATCGTCACGTACTCACGCTTCGCACGGATGCAGGGCGGATCGCTGTCATCATCTGCAATCGGCTTGCAGCTGGCGACGATGACGGCGCCGTCACGGGTCTGCGAAAGCGCCTTGCGAGCATCAGCATCGAGCTTGGCTTTTTCACGGTAGTCGGACCAGCTGTCATAGGACAGCGCATGCCAGGAACAATGATGAGGCGCCTGCATGATGTCGTACTCAAGCACATCTGCTTCAGCCTTGTGGCGTTGCCACTGGCGGTTCCAGATGAACACCTCAGCATCGCCACCAGTAAGGAATTTCGCACCATCCGGCGTCTGCGCGTCAGCCGCCAACGTGATGTTCAGAATAACGCTGGACTGGTTCTTGACCAGGCACTCTTCCTCTTCCTCGTCATCCTGGGCGTCCAGTGGAGCCAAAAGAAACGCAGAAAAGAATGCGGAACTCTTGCCATTGATCGTTGAAAAGCGCGTGTCCACCTTCCGCACAATCGAAGTGAGATCATCGGTTTTTCCGTCGATGTCCTCGCCCATGATCTGAATGCGGTCACCGTTCCCGACGGCGAAATTCTTGTCACGGTTCAGTTGCACGCGCCGACGCGCCTCCGTGTTGAATGCCTTGGCGTCGTCGCTCAAGGTGTGCGTCTTGCTGGCGCGTCGAAACACGATCGGGGACGACCACATCTCGCGGATCACGATTTTCTTGTCCTTGTCGTCCTTCTTGTCGTCCGGGTACTTGTCGAGTGGCCCTAGGTAGAAGTGTCGCTTCAACCCTCGGCAATGGTCTTGATCCGGGTGGCTCAGCAGGAACGCATCGACATACGGCCTGCCGTTCTCATCCTTCTTCAGTCGTTCGCGCAAATCCTTGGCGACATCGCGCGCCTCCCCGTCAGGGTCGTCGGCGTCTTGCCTGATGTTTACGTCGATCAGCAGAGTCGTCGCGTCGAGATCGCCGAACTTGATGAGGGTCATGTCCCCGTTGTCGACGGGAAAAAACGTGATGGTTGTAGGCACTGGGGTCTCCGGGTAGACGACCGAAGGATGATCGCGTATAGTTAATGTACGACGATTTTTTATATCCGTCTACTTTTTAGGCGTGACTGATGCAAAAACCTTCCGTTCCTGCCGCCGAACCTGCTGAGCCTAAGGGGCTAAGTTGGGGGCTGGAGAGCAGACTTCAATTCATCGATTTCCGTCTGCGCTGGGAGCGGCGCATCAACCGGATGGATCTCACCGAGCACTTTGGTATTTCGGTCCCGCAGGCATCGCTGGACATTTCCAAGTACATGGAGTTGGCGCCGAGCAACCTGACTTACGACCGCAGCTCCAAGACCTACACGGCAGCGCAGAGTTTTCACCCGCTTTACCAACGAAGCTCGGCGCAACGCTATCTAGCAGAACTGCTAGCGACAAAGATGGGAATTGTCGAGCCGACGGCCAGCTTCATCGGCTCCGCGCCGGAGACAGATTGGGCCCCGTCCCCTTGGCGCACGATCAATGAGCAGACCGTCGAAGCAGTGGTGCGCGCAATCCGCCAGCAGGAATCCATTCTGGTGAGCTACCAGTCCATGACGTCGTTGGATGAATCGGTTCGCTTGCTGTCTCCCCACGCCCTTGGCAATGACGGTTTTCGCTGGCACATGCGCGCGTTTTGCCACAAGCGCCAGCGCTTCAGCGATTTCGTCCTTGCTCGAATCCTGCGCATCGATGGCTTCGAGGCGACCCAAGTGGACTCCAACCAAGATTCGCATTGGCAAACTGTATTGACGCTGGTACTTGCACCGCATCCCGATTTGCCTGCAGCCAAGAAACGAGTCTTAGAGTTGGACTACGGCATGGAAGATGGAGAGGTCAAACTTCCATGCCGCCAAGCGTTTCTGTACTACACGCTGAGACGTTTGGGTTTGCATACCAAGGAAGCACCAGACCCCCTCGCACAGCAGATCACGCTAAAAAACCGCGATGAAATCCAACCCTATATCGACGCCTTGGCGGCACAGGCCTGACTTCACATGACAACAATTTTTGAACTGGTCAAAGACCCCTACGAGCGCAAGGCACGTGTTATCCCTGGCCTTCTTGTGGCCTTACCCGTGCTGGTGCCGCTGTTGTGCGTCTACGGGGCTCGGCACCCTGTGCTTACAGGTGTGATCGGCCTGCTGGGCGGCTGCGGCGCTATCTATGCACTCGCGAGCGTAGCGCGCGGACGTGGTAAAAAACTTGAAGAGATGCTGGTCTCAAAATGGGGTGGCATGCCCACGACCATCGCACTACGCCACCGCGACAAGTTCCTTGATGGTGTCAGCAAGCAGCGTTATCACACGGCGATCACTGCCAAGTTGGGTATCGCCATGCCAACGGCAGAAGAAGAATCAGCAAACCCAGACAAGGCAGACGACATCTACATCGGTGCCACTAAGCGGCTTCGCGAACTCACGCGTTCCAACAAGCAGCTCTTGCTGAAAGAGAACATCGCCTATGGATTTCATCGCAACATGCTGGCGATGAAGCCTGTCGGTATCCTGTCGTGCCTCATGGGCGTCGTCTACGGATTGTTGATTGCAAAGATTTTGCAGGTAGCACCTCTCCAATTTGACTTGGTGCACCTTGCCGATCCAGGGCTTGCCGCAGGCTTGACATTGCTCATTTCGCTGGCGCTACTTGCCGCATGGCTACTGTATTTCGATCAGGACGCAGTAAGGCGGATGGGATTCGTCTATGCGGAACGTTTGTTTGAATGTTTGCCGTCGTTGCCTTCTTCCTCCTCACGGAAGAAAGCCGTAAAACCGACTACAGACTGAGGTTCTGCCCAATCTCCAAACAGGCGTATAGCTCCGCAGGTGTGTCTACCGCTTCCACGTCTTGGGACGAATCGTTCCGCGAGACTCCAGCAAGAGCCGCGTGCTTTCCAGTTCCTTTTGCAGCACATCGGTATCCGGCAGAACCATCCGGTAGTTCGCCGCCATGACCTTGGTGGGTAAGCCCTCCAGGGCATACCGCGCCAGGGCGAGCCCCTTGTCGGCACAAAGAATCAGCCCCACCGGCGGGTTCTCCTCGGGATAGGCCCAGTGTTCCTTGGCATAGTTGCAGTACATGTGCATCTGGCCCACGTCCGCATGCGTCAGACTCCCCAGCTTCAGGTCGATGATGACCAGGCAGCGTAACTTGCGATGGAACAGCAGCAAGTCCACCCGATACCAGGTCTGGTCGATGCGCAAGCGCCGCTGCCGTCCAATGAAGGTGAACCCTTCACCCAATTCGAGCAGGAAGTCTTCCAGCCGCCGGATCAAGGCGGCCTCCAGATCGGACTCCGAATACTCGTCCTTGAGGTCGAGGAACTCCAGCACATAGGGGTCTTTGATGGCATCGCCGGGCGCGACGGCATCTTCGGGCTTGGCCACCGCGCCCTTGGCCAGCATCGCCGCCTTGTTTTTCGACAGCGCCGTGCGCTCGTAGAACTGGCTGCCGATCTGCCGATCCAACTGGCGCACGCTCCAGCCGCCGCGCAAGGCCTCGGCTTCATAGAACTGGCGCGCATGCTCGTCCTTGACCGACAACAGCCGCACATAGGCCGACCACGGCAGCGTGAAGACCTGCGCCAGCTCGTCCAGCCGCCAAGGCCGCACTGGCTCCGGGGAAGATTCGCCAGACACTGTCTGGCGAATTGGCCGGGTCAGAAAAAACGACCGCATCTGCTGCAGGTTCTGACGGCTGAAGCCACGGCCGAACTGCTGGGTGAGGTCGCTTGCCAGCCGCTCGATCAACTGCTCGCCATAACCCGCGCGCCGCTTGCCCTGTTGCTCGGCCTCCACGATGCGGCGGCCAATCTCCCAGTAGCTGGCCGTCATCAGCGCATTGACGCTGCGCGCTGCCGTCTGGCGCGCGGCATCGAGCAGATCCACGATGCCGCCGTGGATGCCGGCGTAGCCGGCAGGCACGGCGGCGGGTGCGACTCCCGCCATCGCAGGCGCCTTCTTGGTCATGCAGCCACCTCCGCAGGCCGCTGCGCCTCGGTGATCGTCTTGCGCCGGTTCGCCACCAGCTCGGCCGCCTTGCGCACCGGATCGTCCTCGGTGTGGACGTAGCGCATGAACATCGCCACGGTCTTGTGCGCCGTCAGCGCCATGCCGACCTTGACCGGGATGCCCGAGTTGGCAATGTCGGTCGCGGAGCGGTGGCGGATGCCATGCGTGCCGACGTGCGTGGCGCCCGCCGCCTTGAGGGCGCGGCTCCAGCCGCCGTAATACTCGCCCGTGGTCAGGTGCTTGCCGGGATGGCTTGGAGACGGCAGCACATAGGGAGTGCCTTCCTGCCGTGGCGCCGTCGAGAGCAGTCGATAGGCTTCCTCGCTCATGGGCTTGGACATGCCGCCCGTCTTGCTGTCCGGCCAGACCACGCGGCGGTTGTCCAGGTCCACCCAATCCCATCGGAGCGTCACGATTTCGGAGCGGCGGCCGGCGAACTCGAATTGAAGGCGGATCGCCAGCGGGATGACGTAGTTCTCCAGACCCTCGGCTTCGATGTGCTCCAGTCGCCGAAACAGCTTGCCCATGTCCTCGTCGCTGATGAGGTGGGTGGCCTTGCCGTTGGGGTACATCGGGACGTGGCGGCAGGGGTTGGTGCCGTCAGGCCGGTGGCCCCACACCTCGGCCAGGTTGAACATCTTGCGCATCACGCTGAAAGCACGGTTGGCCTCGGCCGGCTTGTGCGCCATCTTCTTCATCGCCGTGGCCACGTCCGGGCGCTTCACGTCCTGGACCTTCAAACGGCCCAGCATCGGAACGATGCAGCGGTCGATGACGGCCTGATACCCGCGCTGGGTGCTGGGCTTGTTGCGCTGCTTGGAGTAATCCTCCATGAACTTGGTACACAGCTCCTTGACCGTGGGGGCTGAACGGGCGGCGGCCTTGGCCGCGCTGGGGTCGCCGCCCCGGCGCACCTCGGCCAGCCATTCCTGGGCCAGCGAGCGGGCCTGCTCGACGGTCAGTTCCCCGTACAGGCCCAGGGCGGGCTTGCGCCGCTCGCCAGCGTTCGTGCGGTACTGGAGCATGAACACCTTGCGGCCCGCTGGTGTAACCTTGCACAGGAAGCCGGGCACCAGCGTGTCCCGGAGTTCGACGGCCTGCGCCTGGGGTTGTGCCGCATCGACTGCGGACTTGGTGAGCTTGAGTTTTGCCACGATGACTCCTCGGAAAGACCCGATTCCCAAGAGCCATGTAGGGGCCATCAGAGGGGAAGCCGGGTCAGGTTTCGGAAAGCACCGGCATATGTTGGACTCGCCTAAGTTATTGATAAACCTGCTGTATCGGGCTTCGGCGTAGTCCAGCAAAGTTCGGTGCTGGAGTCATGGTGAAATGAAAAAGGGCCGCTAGGAAGCGGCCCCTTGGCGATCCGGCGCAGCGCCGGTCGATCAGAACGGGTTGTTGTTGGCCCGGTAGTACGCCAGGTCGCCCATGCGGCGCTGGTACTCGATGCCCATGCGATAGGCGTCGGCCCACAGCCACTGGGTGGCCTTGTCGGTGGCCGCCGAGATCACGGTGGCGGTGGTGCAGTTGGGCAGCGCGGTGGTGCACACGGCGTCGACCACGTTGCTCAGGCCGTAGCTGCCCGGAAAGCGCACCATCGAGTCCTGCTCGGTGTCGCCCAGCACCATGCCGATCAGCCGGCCGTCGTTGATCTGGTTCTTGCGCATGGCCAGGTTGTAGGCCGTGGTCATGTCCTTGAGCAGCTGGCGGCGGCGCTTGTCGGTGATGGTGCTGTCGGCGTCGGCCGCGGCCTGGTCGGCAATCGCCATCGGCGAGAACGACAGGTCGGGGATCGTCACCACCAGCACGCGGGCGCCGGCATTGGCCACGCGGTTCTGCACCGCGGCCCATTGCTCGCCGCGCTTGGTGGCTTCGGCCACCGCCTGGTCATAGGTGAGCGTGCCGCCGGTGACCACGGCGTCGTAGTTGCTGCCCAGCGCATTGGCCAGGGCGGTGGTCTTGCCCACCACGCGGCCGTACAGCTCCAGCATGTCGTAGGTGCCGACCATCATGGTGGCCAGGTCCTTGTCGACGAAGGTGATGGCGCCGGTGCTGCTGTTGGTGCCGGTGACGGTGCCCGCGATCTGCCCGTCCAGGTCAGCCACCTTGGCCAGCGGCGTGGCGCGCATGAAGGCCGTGGCCTTGGCGGTGCTGCTGCGGCACTGGTCGAACACGCGGCCGAAGCCCGAGGCCACCAGCTGGGTCCACAGCGGGTAGGTCGTGCATTCCAGGTCGGTGGTGTCGGTGGTGTCGGCCAGGTTCACGCTGTACTTGCGGCCGTTGTTGGGGCGGCTCGCGTCGTTGGTCAGCAGGCTCTGCTCGTCCCCGAAGGCGTAGATGCTGGCCGGGCTGTAATCGTCGACCTGGCCGCCGCCGCAGGCGGACAGCAGCGCCACCACACCGGCAGCCGCGGCACCGCGGCAAAGGGACTTGAAGTTCATCGATTCTCCGTAGGGATGGGGGCGGTGTTCATTCGGCCGCGGCGCGCTGCAGCCGGTCGCGGACGCCGTCCCAGGCCGTGCCGGGCGGCGGCATCTCGACCCAGATCAGCGACACGCCGGCATCGTCCAGCGCGCGCAAGGTGGCGAACAGCTCGTGCGCGGCCAGCGCGGGATCGTCAGGCATCCGTTGCACCAGCGCGGCCCCGGGGCCGGGCTGGAAGGTGCGGCAATATACCGCCAGCGTTTTGCCGGCCGGTGAGCGGGTGTTGCCGGCCTTCGCGGCCTCGGCAAACACCTTCAGCGCCTCACGCAGCGCGGCCGTGGGCATCAGCCGCACCTTGGCGCGCGGCGCGTAGTGCGAAGCCAGCGTGCCCGAGGCCCGCGGCGCATCGGCATCGGGCGCGGCCAGCGGCTGGCCGGCGGCCTGCTCGATCTGCTCGCGCGTGAGTGCACCGGGCCGCAGCAGCACCGGCCGCCCGCGTGAGCAGTCGACGATGGCCGACTCGATGCCCACGTCGCAGGCGCCGCCGTCCAGCACCGTCAGCGTGTCGTCGAACTCGGCCTGCACATGCGACGCCGTGGTGGGGCTGACACGGCCGAAGCGGTTGGCGCTGGGCGCGGCCACGCCGCGCACGCCGCGCTCGGCCGCCGCACGCAGCAGCGACTGCGCCACCGGGTGCGAGGGGCAACGCAGCCCGATGCTGGATTGGCCGCCCGCGGCGGCCTCGCCCAGGCCGGGCGCGCGCCGCAAGATCAGCGTCAGCGGCCCGGGCCAGAAGGCCGCGGCCAGACGCTGCGCCAGCGCCGGCCATTCGGCGGCCCAGGCCGCCGCGGCGGCCGGCTCATGCACATGCACGATCAGCGGATGGCCGGTGGGCCGGCCCTTGGCGGCGAAGATCTGCGCAGTGGCGGCGTCGTCGTCGGCGCGGGCGCCCAGGCCATACACCGTTTCGGTGGGAAAGGCCACCAGCTCACCGGCGGCCAGCCGGTCGGCGGCGGCGGCGATGGCCGCCGGGTCCTGCGCGTCCAACAGCATGGCGGTGCGGGTCAAAAGGCCGGCAGGCCCAGCACCGCGGCGGCCTGCAGCGCGGTGGCACGGGCCTGCGTCGCGCTGGCGGCGGTGACGGTGAGGTGGCCCATCTTGCGGCCGCGGCGCGGCTCGGCCTTGCCGTACAGGTGCAGGTGCACGCCGGGCAGCGCCAGCACGCCGGCCCAGGCCGGATCGCGTTCACGGCCCTGCTCGTCGAACCAGAGGTCGCCCAGCAGGTTGAGCATCACCGACGGCGAATGCAGCCGCGGCGCCACCAGCGGCAGGCCGGCCAGCGTGCGCACCTGCAGCTCGAACTGCGACACGTCGCAGGCGTCGATGCTGTAGTGGCCCGAGTTGTGTGGCCGCGGCGCCATCTCGTTGGCCACCAGCCGGCCATCGGCCAGCACGAAGAACTCGACGCACAGCACACCCACGTACTGCAGCGAGGCGGCCACCGCGCGCGCGCAGTCCACCGCCTGGCGCTGCAGCGCCTCGGGCACGTCGGGCGCGGGCACCTGGGTGACGGCCAGGATGCCGTCGCGGTGCAGGTTCTGCTGCACCGGCAGCTCCACGCAGGCGCCATCGGCACCGCGGGCCAGCACCACGCTGATCTCGCGCTCGAGCGGCAGCATCTGCTCCAGCACGCAGGGCGCCTGCTTCATCGCGGCCCAGGCGGCGGCCAATTCGTCGCGGTTGCGCACACGCGCCTGGCCCTTGCCGTCGTAGCCCAGCCGCGCGGTCTTCAGGATGCCGGGCAGCAGCGCATCGGCCACCGCGGCCAGTTGCTCGGCCGACTCGATGACCGCATACGGCGCGCAGGGCACGCCGCAGCTTTGGAAGTGGGCCTTCTCGGCCGCGCGGTCCTGGCACACCGCCACGGCGGCTGCAGCCGGCGCCACGAAGCGCTGCGCGGCCAGGGCCTGCAGCGCCTGCGCCGGCACGTTCTCGAATTCGGTGGTGATGGCGGCCGACAGACCGGCCAGCTGCGCCAGACCGTGCTCGTCGGTGTAGGCCGCCAGCACCTGGTGCTGCGAAGCCTGACCGGCCGGGCTGGTGGCATCGGCTTCCAGCACCGCGGTGGCATAGCCCATGGCCTGGGCGGCATGCACGAACATGCGGCCCAGCTGGCCGCCGCCCATCACGCCCAGCGTGGCACCGGGCAGCAGCGCCGCCGGCAAGGTGGCAGCCGCGGTCACTTCAGCTCCTGCGTCATCGCGCGGGCGGCTTCGGTCTGGCGCGCGCGGAAGGCTTCGAGCCTGGCGCGCAGGGCTTCGTCACGGTTGGCCAGCATGGCCACCGCGAACAGCGCGGCATTGCCCGCCCCGGCGGTGCCGATGGCGAAGGTGGCCACCGGAATGCCCTTGGGCATCTGCACGATGGAGTGCAGCGAATCGACGCCTTGCAGGTGGCGGCTGGCCACCGGCACGCCCAGCACCGGCACCACCGTCTTGGCGGCCAGCATGCCGGGCAGGTGCGCGGCACCGCCGGCACCGGCGATGATGGCTTGCAGGCCCCGCGCCTGCGCGCTTTCGGCGTAGGCGAACATGTCGTCGGGCATGCGGTGGGCCGAGACGACCCGGGCTTCGTGAGGAACGCCGAACTCGGCGAGAATCGCGGCCGCGTGTTGCATGGTGTCCCAGTCGCTGCTGGAACCCATCACCACACCGACCACGGGCGCTGCGCTGTTCAAGGGCCGCTCCGTGGATTGCAGGAAGCCTTGAATTGTAGGCGTGCGCATTCACCTCTCTCGTTGCCATGATCGACATCACGCTCCAGAACTTCGAGGCCGACCTCATCCAGGCGTCCATGCAGCAGCCCGTGCTGCTGGACATCTGGGCGCCGTGGTGCGGCCCCTGCCGCACGCTGGGCCCCATGCTGGAAAAGCTGGAAACCGAGTACGCCGGCCGCTTCGTGCTGGCCAAGCTCAACAGCGATGACCAGCCCGAGATCGCCGGCCAGCTGAGCCAGGCCTTCGGCGTGCGCTCCATCCCCTTCTGCGTCATGTTCCACCAGGGCCAGCCGGTGGACGGCTTCGTCGGCGCGCTGCCTGAGGGGCAGATCCGCCAGTTCCTGGACAAGCACGTGCCCTCGGAAGACGCACTGGAAGCCGAGCACGAGACCGAAGAGGCCGAAGAACTGGCTGCCGAAGGCGACACCGACGCCGCGCT
Organism: uncultured Aquincola sp.; assembly: GCF_964001545.1. NCBI lineage: Bacteria > Pseudomonadati > Pseudomonadota > Betaproteobacteria > Burkholderiales > Sphaerotilaceae > Aquincola > uncultured Aquincola sp. The sequence goes on along the minus strand of NZ_CAXFDV010000817.1, from coordinate 2,304 downwards.
GGCCAAGCTGCAGCATGCGGTGGCCATCGACCCCGGCAACGACGCGGTGCGCTGCGACTACGTCAAGCTGCTGCTGGAAAGCGGCCTGGTGGCGCAGGCCCGCGCCGCGCTGGAACCGGTGGCCAGCAAGGCCGTGGCCGATGCCCGCATCGCGGCGCTGGGCCACTGGCTGGCCGCCGCCGAGAAGGCGCCGCAGGCCCGCAGCGCCGAGGCGCTGGCCGCCGCCATCCAGACCAACAAGCGCGACTTCGACGCCCGCTTCGAGCTGGCGCAAACGCATTTCGCGGCCGGCCGCTTCACCGAGGCGATGGACGAGCTGCTGGAGATCATCATGCGCGACAAGGCCTGGTCCGACCAGCTGGCGCGCAAGAACTACGTCGCCATCCTGGAGCTGATGACCAAGCCCGCGCCCAAGCCCGCCGCGGCCGAGGCCAAGGGCACGCTGGAGCTCACCGGCAAGGTGGCCGCCGCGCCGGCCGACCCGGTGGTCGACCAGTACCGGCGCAAGCTGAGCATGGCGCTGTTTTAAGCAGCACTAGGCGGTGGCCGGATCGATGTCGGCCAGCGCTTCGTCCAGCAGCGCCACCAGGCGTTGCTGCTCCACATGGTGCGCCTGCAGGTCGCTGCGGGCACGTTCACGCAGCAGCGCGGCTTCACGCGCTTCGCCCAGCCTCTCCTTGACCTGCGCCAGCCGCGCCTGCGCCAGTGCGCGGTCGTCCAGGTCGCAGGGTTGGCGCAGGCTGAGTTCGGCCGCCTCGGCATCGGCCACGGCCAGCTTGCGCTCGCCCATCTGCAGCCGGCACCAGGCACGGTCGGCCAGGAAGCAGGGCTTCATGCGCTCCAGCCCGTCGGCCATCGCGGTGTCGAAGTGCAGCTCGAACAGGGCCAGCGCCTCGGGCCAGCGCTCGTCGTGCGTCAGCAGCTGGGCCTGCATCATCGGCACCAGCGACACCAGCGCCGCAGTGCCGATGCCGGCATCGAAGCGGGTGATGGATTCGGTGCTGAGCAGCGCCTGCCGCGTGGCCTCGGGCGAAGCTTGGCCGAACATGGCGGCCAGCCGGGCCTGGTTGCCGCGCAGCGAAGCCTGGTTGTGCATCAGCGCCGACAGGTGCGCCTCGTCGCCATCGGCCGTGGCATGGATGCGCGAGCGGGCATACCAGGGCAAGGCGCGGTTTTCGTCGCCCGCGAAGTGGTACGCATAGGCCACCACCAGGCAGGCGCGTGAGCGGGCCGAATGGTGGTCGGGCTGGGCACCCAGCAGTGCCTCGCGCACGTGCTGCACCATGCGCGCCATGTCGTGGCTGGCCATGTCCATGTGGGCCAGCCAGGCAGCGCTCAAGGCCCGCAACGGCGCCAGGTGCGCCGCGCCCGACAGCGCATGCGCCCGCATCACGCGGTCGCGGGCCGAGCCGCCCAGGCGGCTGTAGTAGTCGTGCAGGCCTTCGGCCAGGCTGAGCCAGGCGCTCACTGCCGCATGTGGCCGCCAGGCGAACTGGGTGTGCAGCGCGTCGCGCAGCAGCCGGGCCTGCGCCATCTGGCCCTGGCGGGCGAGGAAGCAGGCACGCTCGGCTTTGAGGCAAGCCACCTCCACCGGGTTGCGCGCCTTGGCGATGGCGGCGTCCAGGCGGGTCAGCAGTCGGGAGCGCATGACGGCCACGCGCCTGCCCCTCAGCCCGCCTCGACGAGGCGCCGCAAGGCTTCCTGGTACTTGTCGGCGGTCTTGGCCACGACGTCGGCCGGCAATGCGGGCGCCGGCGCGGTCTTGCCCCAGGGGCGGCCATCAACCTGCGCCTGCTCCAGCCAGTCGCGCACGAACTGCTTGTCGTAGCTGGGCGGGTTGACACCTTCGGTGTAGCTTTCCACCGGCCAGTAGCGTGAGGAGTCGGGCGTCAGCACTTCGTCCATCAGCGTCAGCGTGCCGTCTTCATCGAGGCCGAACTCGAACTTGGTGTCGGCGATGATGATGCCCTTGGTGAGGGCGTAGGCCGCCGCCTCGGTGTACAGCGCGATGGCGATGCGGCGCACCGCCTCGGCACGGTCGCGGCCCACCACCTCGATCATCTTCTCGAACGAGATGTTCTCGTCGTGGTCGCCCATCTCGGCCTTGGTGGCCGGGGTGAAGATGGGCTCGGGCAGGCGGCTGGCGTTCTTCAGGCCGGCGGGCAGCTTGACACCGCAGACCTCGCCGGTCTTCTGGTATTCGGCCCAGCCGCTGCCGGCCAGGTAGCCGCGCACCACGGCCTCGATGGGCAGTGGCTGCAGGCGCTTGACCAGCATCGAGCGGCCCTGGACCTGGGCCACTTC
>NZ_CAXFDV010000816.1:0-3401 GCF_964001545.1 uncultured Aquincola sp. | reverse complement strand
TCAAGGGCACCTACACCGACAAGCTGCCGCTGATGATCAACCCCAACACCGGCCGCGTGCACACCAACTATGCGCAGGCGGTGGCGGTGACGGGCCGGCTGTCCAGCAACGACCCCAACCTGCAGAACATCCCCATCCGCACGCCCGAAGGCCGGCGCGTGCGAGAGGCCTTCATCGCTCCAGAGGGCCACCAGATCGCCAGTGCCGACTACTCGCAGATCGAGCTGCGCATCATGGCCCACATCAGCGAAGACCCCGGCCTGCTGGCCGCCTTTGCCGAAGGCCGCGACGTGCACCGCGCCACCGCGGCCGAGGTGTTCGGCGTGGCGCTGGACCAGGTGAGCAACGAGCAGCGGCGCTATGCCAAGGTCATCAACTTCGGGCTGATCTACGGCATGGGCGCCTTCGGCCTGGCCAGCAACCTGGGCATCGACCAGAAGGCGGCCAAGAACTACATCGACCGCTATTTCGACCGCTTTGCCGGCGTCAAGCGCTACATGGACGAGACCCGCGCCAGCGCGGCCGAGCGCGGCTACGTGGAAACGCTGTTCGGCCGCCGCATCGTGCTGCCCGAGATCCAGGGCGGCAGCGGCCCGCGCCGCGCCGCGGCCGAGCGCCAGGCCATCAATGCGCCGATGCAGGGCACCGCGGCCGACCTGATCAAGCTGGCGATGATCGCGGTGCAGGCCGAGATCGACCGCAGCGCCAAGGCCACCCGCATCGTGATGCAGGTGCATGACGAACTGGTGTTCGAGGTGCCCGAGGCCGAAGTCGACTGGGTGCGCACCGAGGTGCCGCGCCTGATGGCCGGCGTGGCCCAGCTCAAGGTGCCGCTGCTGGCGGAAGTGGGCCTGGGGCCCAACTGGGACAAGGCGCACTAGCCAACGGCACCCCGCAGCAGCGCTTGAGCCGGAAGAGTGATGTAAACCACGTGTTACTCACACGAATCGAGTTGTAACAGCAGGCCGAAGATCCTTGAGTCGCCAGCAGATGCGTGATGCACCGCTGGCCTGACGACAAGATCGGGCCGGTTGTTCGTTGCCATCGCGAAGTACAGCCGCCCGGAGCATCACCACGCTTCGAGGATTGCTGTACATGACCATCTCGCATGCGGTCAGGGCCCGCCTGGTCGCCGTTGCCGTCAGCGCATTGCTGGCGGCCTGCGGCGGTGGGGGCGGTGGCGCGGAAACGCCGCCCACCCCCACGTCTCCCACCGACACCGGCACCGTCTCCCAGGGCGTCGACATCACCAACGTCACCACCGCGCAGGTGGAGGCGGCCAAGGCGCAGAAGCACTTTGCCGCGCTGGGCGTGCTGGTCGGCGCCAAGGTCGAGGTGCGCGACGCCTTCGACAAGTCGGGCACCGTGCTCTACGAGACGGTGACCGACAACAACGGCCAATACACCGTCACCCTGCCGGACTACAGCAAATACGCGTTCTTCCGCGTCACCGTCTCGGGCGGCAACGACTGGGACGTCAACGACACCGGCACCCGCGACGCCACGCCCACGCCTTTCAAGGGCGAGATCAATGCGCTGGTCGATGCCAGCGACCTGCTTAACGGCTCGGTGCGGGTGACCATGCTCAGCGATGCGGCCTACCGCCTCATCGGCGGCGACCTGACGCGCTTTGACGCCAGCTCGCTGAACATCGAGCTCAACCGCGTGGCCGGCCTGCTGATGAAGCGCGGCCTGGAAAACGCCAATGCCGCGGCCGTGTCGTCCGACCTGCTGCAGTTCGACGCCACCCGCACCGAGCACCGCGAGGCGCTGGCCTTCGGCTTCACCGAGTTGCAGCAGCCGCTGAGCGGCGATGCCAACCAGCGCTCGCTGATCCAGAAGTACCACGCCGGAGACACCGGCGAGATGGCGTCCGCCTGGCGCCAGATGACGGCCTCGCTGGGCGTGGCCAAGAGCCTGTCGGCGGAAATCGACCGCAACACGGTCAAGTTCCAGGCCGGCGTCACCGGCGTGGGCAGCATCAGCGGCAGCCCGCTGCCCAACGGCAGCTATGGCGAAGCCAAGGAGCCCTACAGCACCGTGCTGCCGCGCGATGGCAGCACCGTGAACCTGACGGCCAACGAGATCGACGGCGCCTGGAAATTCCATTCCTGGACCGGCTGCAAGCAGGTGGTGGGCACCCGTTGCGAGGTGGACCTGTCCGCCGACGTGACGGCCATCGCCCGCTTTGCGCTGAAGGAAGCCAAGGTCAATGCCGAGGTCGCGTCGCTGGGCCGCATCGCCCCGCAGGACAGCGTCACCGGCATCCGCTTCAACGCCGACGGCACGGCCACCATCGTCTCGCGCGATGCGGCCACCGTGGCCTACCTGAACACGCTGATCGTCGGCTCGCTGGTGCAGACCGGCCATGTCGACCATCCGACGGTGCGCATCAGCCAGATCGTGTCGCCGGCCACGGTGGTGACGGCCAACGCGCCCGAAGCCACCACCGCGCCGATGACCACCATCAGCTTCCGCTGGACGGAAGCCTCGCCGGTGGACGTGTACGAGAGCATCTCCATCGTGGCCGACGCCACGCCGATGGCCTTCGACGAAGTGCGCGCCATCGAGGTGGGCGACGGCGTCTCGGGCTCGGTGCGCACGGTGATCCCGGCGCCCGACTTCACCACCAGCGTGGTGGCGGGTTCGGTGCTGGGCACCGCGCCCACCTGGTACGTGACGCTGGCGCCCGATGCGCGCAGCTGCCGCGGCTACGGGGCCGACCCGGTGGCCCGCGCCGCGCTGCAGACGGCCTGGGAAGCGGCGCCGCGCGGCTACCCCTTCAACACCGCCGCGCTGGCCAACTGCGTGGCCACCGGCAACTTCAGCCTGGGTGGCGACCTGACCGACTATGTGATGGGCAAGTCCACCGGCGACGTGGACCAGTTCTCCGGCCGCCACGACGGCACCGGCAAGCTGGCGATGCGCCTGCCCAAGGACGTGTTCCAGTACGAACGCAAAGGCACCATGCTGGCCAGCGCCGCCGGTGCACCCGGAGCCCGCAACGCCGAGCCGGTGTGGGTGTCGGGCGTGGGCATCGCGGTGCCGCTGGGCAACAACCTGTTCCTGGCCAGCCGTGAGCGTGAAGCCGGCTTCCGCCTGGTGGCGCTCAAGGACACGGCCAGGATCACCACGCAGCAGGCGGTGCGCCAGGCGCGCAGCGACTGCGCGATGCAGGGCCTGCCCAGCGCCTGCGGCCTGCTGGCCGGGCTGGAGCGTGAGCGCCAGGGCCTGAGCAACGTGGGCATGATTCCGCTGCTGTCCTCGCCGCTGTCGGTCACGCTGTCCAAGCCGGGTACCAACCTCAGCGGCACCATCTCGCTCAACCTCAACATCGACCTGCGGCCCAAGGCCTCGGTCGACTGGAGCCTGCGCAGCCTGTGGATCCGCGCCAGCGCGGG
>NZ_CAXFDV010000815.1:0-6997 GCF_964001545.1 uncultured Aquincola sp. | reverse complement strand
TGCACGTCTCCGAAATGGACTGGACCAACAAGAACGTCAGCCCCAGCAAGCTGGTGTCGCTGGGCGACGAAGTTGAAGTCATGGTCCTCGAGATCGACGAAGACAAGCGCCGCATCAGCCTGGGCATGAAGCAGTGCAAGGCCAACCCGTGGGAAGAGTTCTCTTCCAACGTCAAGCGCGGCGACCGCGTCAAGGGCCCGGTCAAGTCGATCACCGACTTCGGCGTGTTCGTGGGCCTGGCCCAGGGCATCGACGGCCTGGTGCACCTGTCCGACCTGTCCTGGAACGAGCCGGGCGAATCGGCCGTGCGCAACTTCAAGAAGGGCCAGGAAGTCGAAGCCATCGTGCTGGCCGTGGACGTCGAGCGCGAGCGCATCTCGCTGGGCATCAAGCAGCTGGACGGTGACCCGTTCGCCACCTACACCACGCTGAACGACCGCGGCGCCCTGGTCACCGGCAAGGTCAAGACCGTCGACGCCCGTGGCGCCGAAGTGCAGCTGACCGACGACGTGACCGGCTACCTGCGTGCTTCCGAAATCAGCCGCGACCGCGTGGAAGACGCGCGCAACGTGCTGAAGGAAGGCGACGAAGTCAACGCCATGATCATCAACATCGACCGCAAGCTGCGTTCGATCCAGCTGTCGATCAAGGCCAAGGACTCCGCCGACCAGCAAGAAGCCATGCAGCGCCTGTCGCAGTCCAGCGAGCGTGAATCGGCCGGTACCACCAGCCTGGGCGCCCTGCTGCGCGCCAAGCTGGACAACCAGAACAACGGCTGATGCCTGACAGCCGCCTGGTGTTCCGCGCATGACCCGGTCCGATCTGGTGGCAGCCCTGGCCGAGCGATTCGGCCAGCTGACACAGCGCGACACCGAGTTCGCCGTGAAGACCATGCTCGATGCGATGTCCGACGCCCTGGCGCGCGGGCACCGCATCGAGATCCGCGGCTTCGGCAGCTTTTCGATCAACCGCCGGCCGCCGCGCGTGGGCCGCAACCCGCGCAGCGGCGAGCAGGTGGTGATTCCCGAGAAGCTGGTGCCGCACTTCAAGCCCGGCAAAGCCCTGCGCGAAGCCGTGGACGCCAACGTGCCGCTGGACCACACCCCGGCGGATACGACCGACGACGAAGCTGCGCTGCGCGCTTAACCTCGCTGTTCCAAGCACCAAACACGGCCCTCGGGCCGTGTTTTTCTTTGTGCAACCAACTGCCCCATGCGCCCGAAAGGTGCGTGGCTAGAATCCGCCGGCCATGCGCTTTCTCGTCTGGCTCGTCAGAGCCTTTGTCTTCTTCGCCCTCTTCGCCTTCGCGCTGAACAACCAGCAGGAGGCCGCGGTGCGCTGGTTCTTCGGCGTGGAATGGCGCGCGCCGATGGTCATCATCGTGCTGATCGCCTTCGCGGCCGGCTGCGCCATCGGCGTGCTGGCCATGGTGCCCAGTTGGTGGCGCCATCGCCGGGTCGCCCGCCGTGTGACGCCAGAGCCCGTGGTGCCCGCCCCCGCGGCCGCGCCCGCCGTGGTGCCGCCGCCCTCTGACTTCCTGCCTGAGCACCCGCCGCGCGATGGACTTTGACCTGCAGTGGTTGTTGCTCGGCCTGCCGGTGATGTTCGCGCTGGGCTGGGCCGCCTCGCGCTTCGACCTCAAGCAATGGAAGCGTGAGCAGCGCGAATCGCCCAAGGCCTATTTCAAGGGCCTGAACCTGCTGCTCAACGAGCAGCACGACAAGGCCATCGACGCCTTCATCGAAGCGGTGCAGAACGACCCCGACACCTCGGAGCTGCACTTCGCGCTGGGCAACCTGTTCCGCCGCCGCGGCGAGTTCGAGCGGGCGGTACGGGTGCACCAGCACCTGCTCAACCGCGGCGACCTGCCGCAAGCCGACCGTGAGCGCGCGCAGTACGCGCTGGCGCAGGACTTCATGAAAGCCGGCCTGTTCGACCGCGCCGAAGAGGCCTATCGCGCGCTGGAAGGCACGCCCTTCGAGACCGAGGCGCGACTGGCGCTGCTGTCGCTGCACGAACGCTCGCGCGACTGGCGCGCCGCGGCCGACATGGCGGCCAAGCTGGAAAAAGGCGGCACCGGCTCCTTTGCCTCACGCATCGCGCACTACTGGTGCGAACTGGCCATCGAATGTGACGAACGCGGCCAGCAAGAAGAGGCCCAAGCCTGCCTGCAGCGCGCGATGACCGCGCTGCCCACCGCGCCGCGGCCGCTGGTGCTGGCCGGCCAGCGCCTGGCCCGCGCCGGCCGCCATGCGGAGGCGGTGCAGGTCTGGAACGACCTGCGCGCCCGCCACCCGGCCACCTTCGGGTTGATCGCGCGCGACTGGGCCCGCAGCGCTCTGGCCAGCCAGCAGGCCGACACCGCGCGCGTGATGCTGCAAGGCCTGTACGACCGCCACCCCAGCCTGGAGCTGCTGCAGGCGCTGGCGCTGCTGGACGCGCCGGGCCAGGAGGCCGAAGCGGTGCAGCGCATGGCCCAGCACCTGGCGCAGCACCCGTCCATCGCGGCGGCCACCGCCTTGATGCAGCTGCCGCCCGCACCCTGGGGCGACGCCGCCCGCGCCGGCCTGCGGCAGGCGGTGGAACAGGCCGCCAAGCCCCTGCACCGTTACCGTTGCGCCGCTTGTGGTTTCGAGGCGCAGCACTATTTTTGGCAATGCCCTGCCTGCCTGAGCTGGGACAGCTTCCCACCGCAGCGGCTGGACGATCAATGAAAGGCCCCCACTGATGGCCTCGCTTTTTCTGGACAACGTCGAGCAGCACCTGGACGTGATGCGCAAGCTGCCCGCCATCGAAGCCGATGTCGAGCGCGTCGGCAGCCTGCTGGCCGCGGTGCTGCTGGCCGGCAACAAGGTGCTGGTGTGCGGCAACGGCGGCTCGGCGGCCGATGCGCAGCACTTCGCTTCCGAGCTGACCGGCCGCTTCATCAAGGACCGCAAGCCGCTGGCGGCCATCGCGCTGTCCACCGACAGCTCGGCGCTCACCTGCATCGGCAACGACTACGGCTTCGACGACGTGTTCGCCCGCCAGACCGAGGCCCTGGCCCGGCCGGGCGACTGCTTCATCGGCATCAGCACTTCGGGCCGCTCGCCCAACGTGCGCAAGGCCGCCGCCGCCGCGCGTGAGGCCGGCGCCAAGGTGGTGGGCCTGCTGGGCCGCGACGGCGGCCCGCTGCTGGCCGAAAGCGACATGGCCATCGTCGCGCCCAGCGACGTCACCGCCCGCATCCAGGAAGTGCACATCCTGGTCATCCACACGCTGTGCGGGCTGATCGAGCAGAAGCTGGGGATGGCATGAGCGCCACCGCTCGGCCGCCCGAAGGCGGTGCACCCGTGGGCTTTCCGATTCCGCTGAAAAAAGGCATCTCTCGCGAGGCGCTGGGCCGCCGCCGTGTGATGGTGGTGGGCGACGTGATGCTGGACCGCTACTGGTTCGGCGAGGTGGACCGCATCTCGCCCGAAGCGCCGGTGCCGGTGGTGCGCATCAGCCGCGAGGAAGAGCGCCTGGGCGGCGCCGCCAACGTGGCCTACAACGTACAGATGCTGGGCGTGCCCACCACGCTGCTGACGGTGGTGGGCGCCGACGAGGCCGCGCAACGCCTGCAGCGCCTGCTGGATGAACGCAAAGTGGCCCATGTGCTGGGCCAGGACGCCAGCCTGCAGACCATCGTCAAGCTGCGGGTCATCGGCCGTTCGCAGCAGCTGCTGCGCATCGACTTCGAGAACCAGCCCAGCCATGAGGTGCTGGCCCAGTTGCTGGGCGCGGTGGAGCGTGAGGTGCAGCGCCACGACGCGGTGCTGTTCTCCGACTATGCCAAGGGCGGGCTGGCCCACATCCCGCGCATGATCGAGATCGCCCGCGCCGCCGGCCGGCCGGTGCTGGTCGACCCCAAGGGCAGCGACTTCGACCGCTATGCCGGCGCCACCGTGATCACGCCCAACCGCGCCGAGCTGGCCCAGGTGATCGGCCGCTGGAGCGATGAAGCCACGCTGACCGAGCGGGTGCAGGCGCTGCGCGAGCGGCTGAAACTGCAGGCCGTGCTGCTCACCCGATCGGAAGAAGGCATGACGCTGTTCGATGCCCAGGGCGCGATGCACGTGCCCGCGCAGGCGCGCGAGGTGTTCGACGTCACCGGTGCCGGCGATACGGTCATCGCCACCATGGCCGCGCTGGTGGCCGACGGCATGACGCTGCGCGATGCCGTGCCCCATGCCAACCGCGCCGGCAGCATCGTGGTGGGCAAGTTCGGCACCGCGGGCGTCACCTTCGATGAACTGTTCGGCAAGGCGGGCGCATGAACATCGATCCGCAGGACAAGATCTGCCTGCCCGATGAGCTGCCCGAGCGGCTGGCCGCCCTACCGCGGCCCTGGGTGTTCACCAACGGCGTGTTCGACCTGCTGCACCGCGGCCATGTGCAGTACCTGCACCAGGCGTCGCAGCTCGGCGCCTCGCTCATCGTCGCGCTCAACACCGACCGGTCGGCCCGCGGCCTGGGCAAGGGGCCCGAGCGGCCGATCAACACCGAGCTTGATCGTGCGCTGGTGATCGCCGGACTGGCCTCGGTGGCGCTGGTCACCTTCTTCGACGAACCCACGCCGGTGGAGCTGCTGGCCCGCGTGCGGCCCGACTGCTACGTCAAGGGCGGCGACTACGACATGGACAAGCTGGCCGAGACCGCGCTGGTGCGCAGCTGGGGTGGCCGCTCGCTGGCCATCCCGTTCGTCGAGGGCTACAGCACCACCAGGATCGTGCAGCGCATGGCCGGCGGAAAGCCCGCATGAAGCGCGCCGCCTTCCTCGACCGTGACGGCGTCATCAACGTCGAGCATGGCTACGTGCACACCTGGGACGCGTTCGAGTTCGTGCCCGGCAGCGTCGATGCGATGCGCCGGCTGCACGAGGCGGGTTATGCGCTGGTGGTCATCACCAACCAGTCGGGCCTGGCCCGCGGCATGTATACCGAGGCGCAGTACCAGGCGCTCACGCAGCGGCTCAGCCAGCATCTGGCCGAGCAAGGCGTGCCGCTGGCCGCCGTGTACCACTGCCCGCACCACCCCGGCGGCAGCGTGCCGGCGCTGGCCGTGGACTGCGACTGCCGCAAGCCGGCGCCCGGTATGCTGCTGCGGGCACAGCGTGAACTGGACCTGTCGCTGGCCGATTCGCTGCTGGTCGGCGACAAGGGCTCCGACGCCGAGGCCGGCCGCCGCGCCGGCGTGGGCCGGGTGATGCTGGTGCACTCAGGCCATGCGCTGGCGCCCGAAGATGTTGCCCTGGCCGACAGCGTGCATGCCGACCTGGGCGAGGCCGTGGCCCATGCGCTGGCCCAGCCGGCCTGCCCCACCCCGTGACAAGCCCCGGGGTGGCCGAGGCGCCGCAACGCATCCTGATCGTGCGGCTGTCGGCGCTGGGCGACGTGATGATGGCCTCCGGCCTGATTCCTGCGCTGCGCAGCCGCTACCCCGATGCCCACATCGCCTGGCTCACCGAGCCGGCCGCCGCGCCGCTGCTGCGTGAGCATCCGGGCCTGAACGAAGTCATCGTCTGGCAGCGCCCGCAGTGGCAGCAGCTGTGGCGTGAGCGGCGCTATGGCTCGCTGTGGCGTGCATTGCGCGAGCTGAGGGCGCAGCTGCGCAGCCGCCGCTTCACGCTGGCGCTGGATGCGCAGGGCCTGCTCAAGAGCGCGCTGTGGGCCTGGCTCAGCGGCGCGCCGCGCCGGGTGGGCCTGCTGCCGCGTGAAGGCGGCCAGTGGCTGGCCACCGAGCGGTTGGTGCCCGCCAAGGGCGCCGACCCGCGCATCGGCGCCGAGTACCGGGCGCTGGCCCGCCATCTGGGCGCGGCGGACGAAGCCTATCGGCTGGACCTGCGCTTCGACCCCGCCACCCACCGCCGCGCGCTGGATGCGCTGGCGGCCCGCCAGGTGCTGCCGCCGTTTGCGGTGCTGTGCCCTTTCACCACCCGGCCGCAGAAGCACTGGTTCGAAGACCGCTGGGCCGGGCTGGCCGAGCGGCTGGCCATGCACGGCATCACGCCGGTGCTGCTGGGCGGGCCGGCCGATCAGGCGGCCGCCATGCGCATCGCGCAGGCCGCGCCCTCGGCCGTCAACCTCGCGGGCCAGCTCAAGCTGCATGAAAGCGTTGCGCTGATCTCGCATGCGGCGCTGCTGGTGGGCGTGGACACCGGGCTCACCCATGCGGGCAGCGCCTTTCGCATTCCCACCATCGCGCTGTTCGGCTCCACCCGCCCCTACCGCGACGCGGATTCGCCGCGCACCGCCATCCTCTACGAACCCCTGCCCTGCTCGCCCTGCAAGCGCAACCCCACTTGCGGCGGGCGATTCGACTGCATGCGCGCCCACACCGTCGACCACGTTTTTGCCACCGCCCAGCAGCTGCTGGCCGCCACGCCATGAAGGTGCTGCACGTCGAATCGGGCCGCCACCTGTATGGCGGCGCGCTGCAGGCCACGTTGCTGATGCAGGGCCTGGCCCAGCGCGGCCATGAGAACCATCTGGCCTGCCGCACCGGCGCCGCCATCGGCGCGGCCGCCGCCGCGCATGCCACGGTGCACGAGCTGCCGATGAAAGGCGACGTGGACGTGTTCACCTGGTGGCGGCTGCGCCAGCTCATCCGGCAGGTGCAGCCCGACATGGTGCACCTGCATGCCCGCTTCGGCACCGACGTGTGGGGCGCGCTGGCCGCGCGCAGCGAGGGCGTGCCGGTGGTGCACAGCCGCCGCGTCGACAACCGCGAGCGGCGCTGGGTGGTGCGCTGGAAGTACCCGCTGTACGACAAGGTGGTGGCCATCTCGCACGGCATCCGCAACGTGCTGTTGAGCGAAGGCGTGCCGCCCGACCAGGTGGTGTGCGTGCACTCGGCGGTGGACACCGAGCGCTACCAGCCCAACGCGCCGCGCGACAGCGACCGTGCCTGGTTCGACGCCCAGTTCGGCCTGCAGCCCGGCGACCTGGCGGTGGCGCTGATCGCGCAGTTCATCCCG
>NZ_CAXFDV010000814.1:0-4152 GCF_964001545.1 uncultured Aquincola sp. | reverse complement strand
TGCCGGCCAGCGCCTGGGCCTGGGGCGCCGCCTTCATCACCCGGATCTGGCACACGGGGTACAGCGCGGTGTTCGCGATGCCCCATACGCCCAGCGCCACCGCCAGGCCGAGCGGCTGGGCCGCCAGCGCCACCGTGGCGCCCATGCCGGCGGCCAGCACCAGGCAGAACGCCGCGGTGGTGGCCAGGGGCCGGCGGTCCACCCAGCGGCCGCCCAGCCAGTTGCCTACCAGGCCCACTGCACCGAAGCCCATCAGCCACCAGCCCACATGGGCGGATGGCACGCCGGCCACTTTCTCCAGCCATTCGGCCAGGTAGGTGTAGCCGGCGAACATGGCGGTGAACACCGTGACCGACAGCAGCACATGGGCCACGAAGGCCGGTTCGCGCAGGATGCGCGCCTGCTGCAGCATGGCCACGCGCCCAGTGGCGGCCGTGCGCGGCATGAACACCTGCAGCAGCAACGCGACCAGCGCCGACAGCAGCGCCAGCACCCAGAAGGCGCCGCGCCAGCCCAGCGCGTCGCTGGCCACGGTGCCCAGCGGAATGCCGAACAGCATGGCGGCGGAAATGCCCAGGTACACCGTTGAGACGGCACGCCCGGCGCGGGCCGGGCCGGCCAGCTGCGCCGCGGTGTCGCTGGCAGTGCCCCAGAACACCGGCAAGGCCAGCGCGGGCACGATGCGCGCGATCGCCAGCACCCAGAAGTGCGTGGCCATGGCCGCCACCGCGTTGGACACCGCAAACAGCAGCAGCACGCCCAGGAACATGCGCTTGCGCTCCACATGCGACAGCCGGGCCGTGAGCGGTGGGCCGGCCAGCATCACGACGACGGCGAAGAGCGTGACCAGTTGCCCGGCGGTGGTGACCGAAACCGACAGGTCGCGTGCCAGGGCAGGCAGCAGGCCGACCATCAGGAACTCGGTGGTGACGATGACGAACGCGGCCACTGCCAGGATGAGCGTGGTGGCAGAGCCGGCGGCAGTGGAGGCGGGTTCGCGCGCAGCGGCGACGGCGGTGGGTACGGAGGACATCAGGGGCCCGCAAAGCAAAGGGCCACCGAGCTTATGGACGCACCGCGTTGCGATGTTGGATCACGCGTCCAGTGTGTTCATCCTTTTATTCCGCAGTGCCGGCCCGCAAGCGGCTGCCCAGATGGCTGAGTACCGCGTCCACCTTGGGCAGCAACTGCCGGCTGCGCTGCCACAGCAGGTACAGCGGCAGGCCGTCGACCGCTTGCGAAGGCAGCACGCGCACGAGCTCGCCCCGAGCCAGCAGATCGGCGATCAGCCAGGTGGACAACTGGCCGACGCCAAAGCCTTGGCGCACCGCTTCCACCCATGATTCGGCACTGCCGATGGCCAGGCCGGCCACCGGATGAAAGTGCTCCACCGGTGCATCACCGCGCTGGACGAGCCAGGGGCTGGGCGTGCCGTCGGGTCGGCGATACAGCACCGCGTCGACATGTTCCAGCGCTGAGAGAGCGTCAGGGATGGCGCCCACCCGCGCCAGGTAGCTGGGCGCGCAGCAGAAGATGCGACGCTCCCGCCCCAAAAAGCGGTGGCCGATGGGCGCCGGCCAGGCATCGGCCCCGCCCAGGCGCACCGCCACGTCGATGCCGTCTTCCACCAGGTCGATGAAGCGATCGGTGAACGAGACCTGCGGCTGCACCGCCGGATGGGCCTTCAGGAAGTCGAACAGGGCCGGCATCACATGCATGCGCCCATAGGTGGCCGGCAGGTCGATGCGCAGCGTGCCGGCGGGCACCAGGTCCCCGGCCTTGAGCACATGCTCGGCTTCCTCCAGCTCCACCAGCACCTTCTGGCAGGTCCGGTAGAAGGCCTGCCCGGCGTCGGTCAAGGCCAGGCGCCGTGTGGTGCGATCGAAGAGGCGAGCCCCCAGCCGGGCTTCGAGCCGCGCGACCGACTTGCCCACGGCGGAGTTGGTCAGGTTCAAGCGCTCAGCCGCCGCCGTGAAGCTGCCGGCGTCAACCACCGTCACGAAGACGTCGATGCCTTTGAGGCGTTCGGAGGCGTGCATGGGGCCGTGCTACGGCTGGGGTGGGGCTGCAGAGGGAGACCCTGCAGCCAGCGCCCTTGGCGGAAGCGGTGAGATTCGAACTCACGGGCCCTTGCGAGCCGCCGGTTTTCAAGACCGGTGCAATCGACCACTCTGCCACGCTTCCTGGGGTCGTTAGGCGCGCATTCTCGCTCAACCCGGCACGGCCGCCTGATCGCACTGGATCTGGTGCACTTCCCGGCGGCCGCCGTCCACGCGCATGGCCGTCAGTTGGCCGCCCCACACGCAGCCCGAATCCAGGCACAGCAGGTCTTGTCGCTGGGTGTAGCCCAGGGTGGACCAGTGGCCGAAGGCGATGGGCACGCCGGCGGTGGCGCGGCCGGGCACGTCGAACCAGGGGTGGTGGCCTTCGGGGGCGGCGCCGGTGCCGTCCTTGGTCTTGAAGTCCAGCGTGCCGTCGGCCGTGCAAAAGCGGATGCGGGTGAGCACGTTCACCACCAGGCGCAGCCGGTCGTGGCCTTGCAGTTCGTCGGTCCAGCGGTCGGGCTGGTTGCCGTACATCGCGGCCAGAAACGCGGGCAGGTCGGCGCTGCGCAGCATCGTTTCCACCTCGCCGGCCAGGGCCAGGGTGGTGGCGGCGTCCCATTGCGGCACCACGCCGGCGTGCACGCACAGCCAGCCGCTGTCCATCAGCGCCAGCGGGCGTTGGCGCAGCCAGGCCAGCCATTCGTCGCGCCGGGGGTCGGCCAGCACGTCGGCCAGCGTGTCGCCTCGGTGCTGGGGGCGTATGCCGTGGGCCACGGCCAGCAGGTGCAGGTCGTGGTTGCCCAGCAGCGCCTCGGCCGAGCTGCCCAGCGCATGCAGCTTGCGCACCGTGTCCAGCGAGCGCGGGCCGCGGTTGACGATGTCGCCCAGCACCGTGAGGTGGTCGCGCGAAGGGGAGAAGGCGATCTCGTCGAGCAGTCGCTCGAACGCATCGCAGCAGCCTTGCAGGTCGCCGATGAGGTAATGCATCACCTGATTCTGCTACGCTGCCCGCTCTGCCTGACCCGGTGCCGCCGCGCCTTCGCGCTGCGGCATTTTTTGAATGGACATTGCGCTACTCGTCTTCCTGATCCTGATCAACGGCCTCTTCGCCATGTCCGAGATGGCGCTGGCTTCCAGCCGCAAGGCACGGCTGCAGGTGATGGTGGAGGGCAACGAGCCCGGTGCGCAGGCCGCGATGGACCTGCACGACGACCCGACCAAGTTCCTGTCGACGGTGCAGATCGGCATCACCTCCATCGGCGTGCTCAACGGCATCGTGGGTGAATCGGCCTTTGCCGGCCCGCTGGCCGACTGGCTGGTGCTGCGCTTTCAATTGCCCGAGCGGGCGGCCGGCATCACTGCCACCGCGCTGGTGGTGATGACCATCACCTTCGCCACCATCATCTTCGGCGAGCTGGTGCCCAAGCGGCTCGGCCAGATGTTCCCCGAGCGCATCGCCCGCCTGGTGGCGCGGCCCATGGTGTGGCTGTCCACCGCCACCCGGCCCTTCGTGGCGCTGCTGTCGGTGGCCACCGAAGGCACGTTGCGGCTGCTGGGCATCAAGGCCGGTCCCAGCCGCAGCGTGACGGAAGAAGAGATCGCGGCCAGCCTGGAAGAGGGCCTGGACGCCGGCATCATCGAACACCAGGAGCACCAGATGGTGCGCAACGTGTTCCGGCTCGATGACCGGCAGGTGGGCTCGATGATGATCCCGCGCAACGAGATCGAATGGCTGGACGTCAACGCGCCCATGGAACAGACGCTGGCGCAGATGGCCGAAGGCGGCCACACCCGCTACCCGGTGTGCCGTGGCGGCATGCAGGACGTGATCGGCGTGGTGTCGGCGCAAAGCCTGCTGCCGGCGCTGGCGCGTGGCCAGGACGCCTCGCTGACCGAGCACCTGACGCCGCCCGTCTTCGTGCCCGAAACCCTGTCGGGCATGGAACTGCTGGAGCACTTCCGCGCCTCGGGCGCGGAGCTGGTGTTCGTGGTCGATGAATACGGCGAAGTGCAGGGCGTGATCACCGTGCGCGACGTGCTGGAAGCCATCCCCGGCGAATTCGGCGCGCCCACCGACGAAGACGCCTGGGCCGTGCCGCGCGACGAC
>NZ_CAXFDV010000813.1:0-3417 GCF_964001545.1 uncultured Aquincola sp. | reverse complement strand
TTTCTTGCGATAGGCGTCCACGAACTTCTTGTGTTCGGGGGTGTTGATGGCGTACCAGGGGTAGCCGGTGACGATCCAGTTCTGCGGGGCTTCGTTCTTCAGCGGATCGAGGTATTCCGGTTCACCGGTCAGCAGCGACACCACCTCCACCTGATCGAACAGGCCGCGCGTATTGCCTTCACGCACGAACTTGCCCAGGTCGGCGGCGAAGAGTGCATTGAAGATGGCATCCGGCTTGGCATCGGCCAGCGCCTGCGTGACCGCGCCCGCATCGATCTTGCCCAGCGGCGGCGCTTGTTCGGCGACGAATTCCACATCAGGTTGGGCTTGCTTGAGCAGGGTCTTGAAGCTGGCGACGGCGGACTGGCCGTATTCATAGTTGGGATAGACGATGGCCCAGCGCTTTTTCTTCAGCTTGGCTGCTTCCTTCACCACGGACGCCACCAGCATGTAGGTGGACGGACGCAGGCGGTAGGTGTACTTGTTGCCGTTCTGCCAGACGATCTTGTCGGTCAGCGGCTCGCCAGCCAGGTAGAAGAACTTCTTCTGCTTGGCGAAGTCGGTCAGCGCCAGCCCGGTGTTCGAGAGGAAGGAGCCTGCCAGCACGTCCACCTTCTCGCGCGAGATCAGCTCTTCGGCCGCGCGCACCGCATCGCCGGGGCTGGCGTTGTCGTCGCGGGTGATCAGCTCCACCTTCTTGCCCAGCAGGCCGCCGCTGGCGTTGATCTCCTCGACCGCCAGCTCCATGCCCTTCTTGTAGGGCTCCAGGAAGGCCGGCTGCGCCTTGTAGCTGTTGATCTCACCGATCTTGATCACGCCCTGCGCATGGGCCGCACCGGCCCAGGCCAGGGTACTGAGGGCCAGGCCGGCCAGCGTGAAGCCGCGGCGGGTGGTCGAAGGTTGTGCCATCGGGGTTGCTCCTTGGAATCGTGCGGATCTGGGATGCGGAAGGATGGGGTGAGGTTCGCTGCTTCAGCGCAGGCCGTCGGTGCCTTGCACTTCATGGTGCTGCAGGCCGCCGATGCGCGGCAGCGGCCGGCCGCTGTCGGTGACCACCACGCACACCACGATCTCGTTGGCGCGCGGCGCGTCGCCGATGCGGGCTTCCATCGCGTCGAAGTGGCTGCGCACGTAGGCGGCGTCTTTATGGCCCAGCGGCACGTCGATGGCCGTGCCCAGGCCGCCGCGCTTCTTGCTGGAAGGCACCAGCGCCGCTCCCTTTTCCACCGCGGCGCGCAGCGGCGCGCCCAGCTTGGGGTGCAGGATGGCGGCGGCATGTTCCAGCTCGCCGCCTTCGCCCACGATGGCGGCCTTGCCGTAGCTTTGCGCCTGGCCGGGTTCAATGCCCAGCGCCTGCACGCATTTGGCGCCCAGCAGGCCGCCCAGCTCTTCGCCGATGGCGACCAGCTCGTCCAGCTGCTCGGCATAGCGGCCGGCGTACGGGTTCTCGATCACGGCCATGGCCAGGGCCTTGCGCACCGGCGGCTGCACCGGGCGGCCCATCTCGATGCGGGTCTCGTCCACCTGGACGACGATCTTGCGGATCTTGGCGGTCATGTGTCGGGGTCCTTCTTCAGGCAGGGCTGCGCTCAACGCAGGCCGTTCCATTGGGCGATGTCGGCGGCCTTGAGCCCGGCCACGCGGGCATGCACGCGCGGGCCGGTGCTCATCACCAGAATGAGCACCAGCTCGTCGGGCAGCGGCGCGCCGGGCACGCGCACTTCCATCGCGTCGAAGTGGCTGCGCACGTAGCTGGCGTTGATGTGGGTCAGCGGCACGTCCAGCGTGGCGCCGGGCGGGCCCACCTTCTTGGTGGAAGGCACGATGGCCAGCGCATTGCCCGGCTGGCCGCTCTTGTCTTCGGCCTTGCCCGCCGCATAGGCGGCGCGGTCGCCCTTCCAGCCCAGCAGCTCGCGCATCGCATAGCCGCCCGGCACATGCCACAGCGCGCCATGCTCCAGCTCGCCGGCGGCGCCGACGATGGCGCCCTTGCCATAGCCTTCGATGCGCTCGGCGGGCACGTCCATCGCGGCGCGCAGCTGCTCGGCCATGTCGATGCCCAGCGGCTGCAGTGCATCCATCATCGGCAGGATGTCGGCCACGTAGCGGCCGGCAAAGGGGTTGGTGAGCACGGCGGCGATGGCGCCGCGCCGCAGGGGCTGCGCGGCCACCGGCCCGAACTCGTGGTGGATGTCTTCCACCTGGGTGAACACGCGTCGGATCTCGATCATCGGTACTTCCATCGCCGTTTCATTAAGCAAGTACTGAACCACTGGCAGGTGCGTCCAGCCACCGGCCTGCGCGGGCATTGTCCACGCTGGCAAAACGGCCCTGGCAGGCCAGCACCGCGGCCCAGATCAGGCCGGCGGACTGCAGCCGCCGCGCCTCGTTCACGCCGCGCTGCAGCGCCTGTTGCACCAGGGCCGCGGGCAACGGCGGCACCGCCACCGTCACCGGGATCGCGCCCAGGTCGCTGTCGTCCTTCAGCTCGCACGCGGGCCGCCGCTCGATGCCGGCATGCGGCGCGTCCACCGCATTGGCGATCACGGTGGCCGCTGCATCGGCCTGCGCCGCGGTGCGGGCCAGCACCGTCACGCTGTCGGCAATGCCCAACGAGAAGCTGCGGCCGCGCCAGCCGCTGGTGGCCACGCCGCGCACCGGCAAGTGGGCCTGCACGGTGAACTGCGCATCGGTGGCCAGCAGGCCCTGCGCCTGCGCCGGCTGGAAGGTGGCGATGTCGGCCAGCAGGCCCACGCGCACGCTGTGGCCCGGCGCCAGGTGCAACGCAATGTCGCCGCCGTTGTTGATCCACGCGCGGCTGATGCCGGGCCGCTGGTAGCAAGCCATCAGCTCCTGCGCCACGGCGCCGGCCACCGCCGCCATCGGCGTGATGAAGCCGGCCTGCAGCGGCGCGCAGGCGCGCCACATGCGCTGCGCGATGGGCCCGTCGAGCGGGCAGGGCATGGCGGCCACGGGCCGGCGCAGCAGCGGCAGCTCGGCCACCAGTTCGGCCAGCACGCTGCCAAAGCGGCGCCAGGCCGCGGCATGGGCGGCGGCCACGGCGGCCGACTCACCTTCGGCCTGGATCACCAGGTCGATGGGGCCGTGCTGCCAGTGCCAGCGGCCGTCGCCCAGGGGCTGTCGTTGTGGTTCCATCGTGGCGAGGCTCAACCCAGCAGCGGGGGCGTGCCGAGCGGCCAGCCGTTGGCCGGCAGTGCCGGCACCTCGCGCCGCTGCGTGGGCGCGCCGTCGTGGTGCCAGGCGCCTTGCTGCAGCGCATGGGCGATGCTGCGCACATGCTCGGCATGGCCGCCCAGCGCCTGGTAGTCGGCCATGCTCATGCTGAATTCGATGGGCGCCACGATGGCCGGCGTGGGCACGGTGCCAAAGCTGTTGTCGGGCATGCGCATCACGTCC
>NZ_CAXFDV010000812.1:0-1660 GCF_964001545.1 uncultured Aquincola sp. | reverse complement strand
GGCCAGTACCTGATGAAGGTGCTGCAGGACAAGGTGTTCTGATCACATGAGCAAGCTGATTCCCACCCGCCTGCCGGGCGTCGTGATCGTGGAGCCGGCGGTGTTCGGCGACGACCGCGGCTGGTTCTCCGAGAGCTACAACGAACCGCGCTTCCATGCGCAGCTGGCCGAGCTGGGCCTGCCCGCGCCGCGGCCCTTCGTGCAGGACAACCATTCCGTCAGCGCCGCCTGGGTGCTGCGCGGCCTGCACTACCAGCGCGCGCCGCATGCCCAGGGCAAGCTGGTGCGCGTGGTCAAGGGCTCGGCCTTCGACGTGGCGGTGGACATCCGCCGCGGCTCGCCCACCTTCGGCCAGTGGGTGGGTGAGGTGCTGTCGGCCGACAACAAGCGCCAGCTGTGGATTCCCGAGGGCTTTGCCCACGGCTTTGTGGCGCTGGAGGACGACACCCACTTCCTCTACAAGACCACCGACACCTACGCCAAGGACTGCGAAGGCAGCATCGTCTGGAACGACCCGGCCATCGGCATCGAATGGCCGCTGCCGGCCGGCGTGCAGCCGCGCCTGGCGCCCAAGGACGCCGCCGCGCCGCTGCTGGCCGACGCGAAGCACGATTGATCACGCTGTCTTGATGACCGAAGCCCTGAGCACCGGCGCCGGCCGCCGCCTTCGTTTTGCGCTGGTGGGCTGCGGCCGCATCGCCCGCAACCATGTGGCGGCGCTGGCCGCCCATGCCGAACGTGCCGAGCTGGTGGCGCTGTGCGACAAGCGGCCCGAGGCCATCCAGGCCCTGGTCGACCACGCGCCCCACCTGGCGGATGTGCCGCGCTTTCACAGCCTGGCCGCGCTGCTGGCCGGCAGCCAGCCCGACATCGTGGTGCTGGCCACGCCCAGCGGCCTGCATTCGCGCCAGGCCATCGAGGTGGCGCAGGCCGGCCGCCATGTGCTCAGCGAAAAGCCCATGGCCACCAAGTGGGACGAAGGCATGGCCATGGTGCGCGCCTGCCGTGAGGCCGGCGTCAAGCTGTTCGTCGTCAAGCAGAACCGGCTGAACGCCACGCTGCAGCTGCTGAAAAAGGCCATCGACGCCGGGCGCTTCGGCCGCATCGCGATGGTCAACGTCAACGTGTTCTGGACCCGGCCGCAGAGCTACTACGACGAAGCGCCCTGGCGTGGCCGCTGGGACATGGACGGCGGCGCCTTCATGAACCAGGCCAGCCACTATGTGGACATGGTCGACTGGCTGGTGGGCCCGGTGGACAACGTGCATGCCTACACCGCCACGCTGGGCCGCGACATCGAGGCCGAAGACACCGGCGTGATGAGCCTGCGCCTGCGCCGCGGCGGCCTGGCGTCCATCAACGTCACCATGCTCACCCACGGCAAGAACTTCGAAGGCAGCATCACCGTGCTGGGCGAGAAGGGCACCGTGCGCATCGGCGGCGTGGCCGTGAACGAGATCCAGCACTGGTCGTTTGAAGACGCCCAGCCCGAAGACGAAGCGGTGAAGACGGCCAACTACGCGCCGCCTTCGGTGTACGGCTATGGCCACCCGCTGTACTACGCCAACGTGATCGACACCCTGCTGGGCCAGGCCAGCGCCGAGGTGGACGGCTACGAAGGCCTGCGCTCGCTCGAAGTGATCATCGCCGCCTACCGCAG
>NZ_CAXFDV010000811.1:0-7910 GCF_964001545.1 uncultured Aquincola sp. | reverse complement strand
CGGCGCCACATGCAGCCGCTCGGCCGCCTGGCGGATGGAGCCGGCACGGGCCACTTCGTCGACGTAGCGCAAAAAACGCAGGTGATTCATGCGGCGCCGTGCAGCAGGTTCGGTGCCATGCCGCGCGTGACGACCGTAGCCGTAACGGCATCGGTGTGTGCGCCCTGGTGTCCAAGTTGGCAACGGTGCGCACCAGGAACAGGCCTGGGCGCACGGTGTTGGGCGCAACGGCGGCAAAGGGGCGTTGAGCTGCCAGCCGCGGGCCGGCCCGGCACGCGCGGCCACCCAGGTGCGGCAGGCATCGCGGCCACCGCGCCATCACACATCGCCACCAGGCCCCAGCCCAACACACGCGCGGCCCGGCGCCCCACCGTTGCCGTTACGGCAACACACCCAGCGCCAAACGGCAGCCTTCCAGCACGCTGAAAACGCGTTTGCGGCACGGGCAGTGCAAGCGGTGGCCCATCGCTGTTGATGGAGCCCCACCCGTGCTGTTGAACCGCTCTTCTTCGCCCCGCCTGCGCAGCGCCCTGCGCCAATGGCTGGCCGCCGCCACCCTGGCCACGCTCGGCTTGGCCGCGCAGGCGCAGACCACGCCCATCAAGTTCGTGCTCGACTGGAAGCTGCAGGGCGTGCACGCCTGGTACTACCTGGCGCAGGAACGCGGCTACTTCGCCAAGGAAAAGATCGACCTGCAGATCGACACCGGCGATGGCTCGGCCAACACCGTCACCAAGGTGATGGCCGGCAGCTACCAGGCCGGCTTCGGCGACATCAACGCCATCATCCAGAACGCGGCCACGCGGCCGGCAGGCACGGTGCCGGTGATGGTGTACATGGTCTACAACCGCGCGCCGTTTGCCGTCATGGTCAAGGCGGGCAGCCCGATCAAAAGCCTGAAGGACCTGCAGGGCCGCACCATCGGCTCGCCGGCCGGCGGCGCCGCGATGAAGATGTTCCCGGCGCTGGCCGAGCTGAACGGCATCGACCCCGGCAAGGTGAGCTGGAGCCACATGGCGCCCAACCTGCAGGAGCAGATGCTGCTGACCGACCAGGTGGAGGCCTCGGCCGTGTTCTCGGTTACCAGCTACATGAACCTGGTGGGCCAGCGCATCGACCCCGACAAGGACATCCGCTGGTTCCACTATGCCGACCACGGCATCGCGCTGTATGGCAACGGCGTGCTGGTGTCGCCCGCGCTGCTCAAGGACAAGCCGCAGGCGGTGGCCGGCCTGGTGCGCGCCATCCACCAGGGCCTGCGCGATGCGGTGGCCGACCCCGATGCCGCCATCGACGCACTGGCGCGGCAGGAGCCACTGATCAACAAGTCGCTGGAAAAGCGCCGGCTGCAGTACGCACTGCGTCAGGTGGTGATCACGCCCGAGACCCAGCGCATCGGCGTGGGCGACGTGCTGGATGAACGCCTGGCCAAGTCCATCGGCCAGGTGCAGCAGGCCTTCGACCTGCCGCGTTCGCCCGCGCCCACCGAGGTGTTCGACCGCCGCTTCCTGCCGCCGCTGGCCGAACGCCAGCTGACGCTGAAATGAGCACGACCCGCAGCCGCCGCTACGGCGCCAGCGCGGCCACGGCCTGGACCGCCTCGCGCGACCTGCTGAGCCTGGTGCGCCCGCCGCTGCCGCCGCGCCCGGTGCGCCTGCCCACGCACACCGACGTGATCGAGTTGGACGTGCACCGCAGCGCGCTGGTGGTGGTGGACATGCAGAACGACTTCTGCCACCCCGAAGGCTGGTTCGGCCAGAAGGGCGTGAGCATGCGTGCCACCCGCAAGCCCATCCCGGTGCTGGCCGAGCTGCTGCCCGCCTGGCGCCATGCCGGTGGCCGCGTGGTGTGGCTCAACTGGGGCGTGCGGGCCGATACCGCCAACCTGGCCCCGGTGGTGCAGTTCAAGGCCATGCGCGCCGATGCCGAAGGCCAGCCCGGCGTAGGGTATGCGCAGGCCTCGCCGCTGGACCATGGGCCCAGCGTGGTGCCCGGCAGCTGGGGCGCGCAGGTGGTGGAAGAACTGCCGGTGGCCGCTGGCGACTTCACCGTGTTCAAGCACCGCCTCAGCGGCTTCTGGGACAACGAACTGGACAGCCTGCTGCGCCAGCAAGGCATCACCACGCTGCTGTTCGGCGGCGTCAACACCGACCGCTGCGTGTTCGCCAGCCTGCAGGACGCCGGCTTCCTGGGCTACGACTGCGTACTGCTGAAGGACGCCTGCGGCACGCCCTCGCCCGCCTACGTCACGCGGGCCATCCATTTCCTGGTCGACAAGCTGCACGGCTTCGTCGGCACCGCCGAGGCGCTGATCCCGGCCTTGACCGCCAGCGCCGCACTGCACACCGCCCCTGCCCTTTCCTCATCGAAGAAGGACCCCCGATGAACACTTCCCGCCGACTGGCGACGCTGGCCCTGGCCGGCCTGGCCGCCACCACCGCCCTGCTGCCCCTGGCCGCGCAGGCCCAGGCCACCAGGATCAAGATGGTGCTGAACTGGAAGTACGAAGGCCCGCAGGCCTGGTTCTTCCTGGCGCAGGACAAGGGCTACTTCAAGGCCGAGGGCCTGGACGTGGAGATCGACCAGGGCGAAGGCTCGGCCGCCTCCATCCCCAAGGTGGCCTCGGGCGCCTACCAGGCCGGCTTCGGCGACCTGAACGCCGTGATCGACCTGGCCACCAAGCGCCCGGCCGAAGCGCCGGTGGGCGTGTACATGCTCTACAACACGCCGCCCTTCACCATCGTGGTCAAGCAGGACAGCCCGATCAAGGGTCCGGCCGACCTGGAAGGCAAGACCATCGGCGGCCCCGCCAACGACGGCGCGCTCAAGCTGTTTCCGGCCTTCGCCAAGCTGGCCAGGCTGGACGCCACCAAGGTGAAGATCACCAACATGGCGCCCAACCTGCGTGAGCAGATGCTGGCGCGCGACCAGGTGGACGCCACCTTCGGCTACGTGACCACCGTGAGCTTCAGCGCCAAGGCCATGGGGATGGACCCGGCCAAGGACCTGCGCTTCATCCGCTATGGCGCGCACGGCATGGACCTGTACAGCAATGCGGTGTTCTTCTCGCGCCCCTTCGTGAAGGACAACCCGCAGGCGGTGGCCGGCTTCGTGAAGGCGCTGAACCGCGCCATCGCCGACGTGATCGCCAACCCCGACGCCGGCATCGACGCGGTGATGAAGCGCGAGCCGCTGCTCAAGCGCGAGGTGGAAAAGGAACGCCTGCTGGCCACGCTGCGCAACGACATGAACCACCCGGAGGTGGCCCGCATCGGCCTGGGCGACGTGGACGACAAGCGCCTGGCCCGCGGCATCGAGATCCTGGTCGATGCCAACCAGCTGGCCCGCACGCCCGCGCCTGCCGAGGTGTTCGACCGCAGCTTCCTGCCGCCGCGCGAGCAGCGGCCCGCCAAGCTGTTCTGAGCCTGCCCTTCCACGCCCCGCACCGAGACTCGACATGAACCTGAACCTGAAGAACAAGGTGGCCCTGATCACCGGCCCCGCCAAGGGCATGGGCCGCGCCGTGACGCTGGCCTTTGCCGAAGAAGGCTGCCGCCTGGTGCTGGCCGGCCGAGACACCGCCGCCATCGAGCCCGTGGCCGCCGAAGCCCGCGCGCTGGGCGTGCCCGCGCTGGTGGTTCGCTGCGACCTGGTGGACGCGGCGCAGACCGAAGCGCTGGCCGCTGCGGCGCTGGCCGAGTTCGGCCGCATCGACATCCTGGTGAACGTGGCCGGCGGCTCCGGCCCCATCGGCAAGACCGGCTGGGAGACCACGGCCGACGAGTTCAACGACATCGTCGAGCTGAACATGACCGGCTGCTTCAACACCATGCATGCGGTGCTGCCGGCGATGATCGAGCAGCGCGGCGGCAAGATCGTCAACGTGGGCGGCACCTTTGGCATGCGGGGGCGTGCGGGCCGGGTGGCCTACTCGGCCTCGAAGTGGGGCCTGCGCGGCCTGACCAAGAGCATGGCGCTGGAAGCCGGCGCCCACAACATCAACGTCAACTGCGTGGCGCCGGGCATGGTCGATGGCCCGCGCTTTCGCGAGAAGGTGTGCGCCAACATGGCCGCCAGGCTGGGCATCTCGCTGGAAGCAGCGATGCAGCGCCATGCCGACGACTATGCGCTCAAGCGCGTGACGCTGGATGCCGACGTGGCCAACGCGTGCCTCTTCATGGCCAGCGACGTGTCGCGGCAGATCACCGGCGTCGACCTGCCCGTCGATGGCGGCTGGGCCATGCTGTGAGGAGCGGCCGAGCATGAGCAACGCAGACCTCGTCATCCGCGGCGGCCGCCTGGTGTCGCCCGAGCAGATCATCGAAGCCTCCATCGCCATCGAAGGCGGCCGCATCGTGGCCATCGGCCATGACGACCTGATGCCTTCGGCCCGCGAAGAGCTGCGCGCCGAGGGCCAGTACCTGCTGCCCGGCGCCATCGACAGCCATGTGCACTTCCGCGACCCGGGCTACCCGCACAAGGAAACCTGGAAGACCGGGTCCGCCGCTGCAGCCTGCGGCGGCGTGACCACGGTGTTCGAGATGCCCAACACCAACCCGCCCACCGGCACGCTGGAAGCCCTGCGCCTGAAGCAGAAGGCGGCCGAAGCCTCGTACGTGGACTACGGCATCCACGGCCTGCTGGGCGACGACACCATCGACCGGCTGGAAGACCTGCTGGACGCGGGTGTCACCAGCTTCAAGGCCTTCGTGGGCAACACCTTCGGCAACCTGCCCGCGCCCACCGACGGCGCGCTGCTCGAAGGCTTCGAGAAGCTGGCGCCGCTGGGCATCCGCACCGTGGTGCATGCAGAGAACTCGTCCATCATGGCGCGCCGCCAGCACCAGCTGGAAGCGGCCGGCCGCATCGACCCGCTGGCCCACTTGGCGTCACGCCCGGCGGTGGCCGAGATCGAGGCCATCGGCCGCGTGCTGACACTGGCCGAGTGGACCGGCGCCCGCGTGCACATCGCCCACCACAGCGCGGCCGATTCGCTGTTCGTGCTGCGCGCAGCCAAGCTGCGCGGGGTGGACGTGACGGTGGAAACCTGCCCGCAGTACCTGCTGCTGAACACGCAGGACATGCTGCGCCTGGGCGGCATCCTGCGGCTGAATCCGCCCATCCGCGAAGAGCGCCACAACCAGCCGCTGTGGGACGCGCTGATGGACGGCACCATCGACATGATCGCCACCGACCATGCGCCGCACACGCCTGAAGAAAAGACGCGCGAAAGCATCTGGCAATGCGACTGCGGCTTTCCGGGCGTTGAGACGCAGATGCCGCTGATGCTGACCGAAGTGAACCGCCAGCGCGCCACGCTGATGGACTACGTGAAGTGGAGCGCCGCGGCCCCCGCCAGGGCCTGGGGCTTGTATGGCACCAAGGGCGTGCTGGCCGTGGGCGCGCATGCCGACATCGCGGTGGTGGACATGGACCGCCGCGCGGTGCTGTCGCAAGGCCGGCTGCAGTCCATCAGCAAGATCTCGCCCTGGAACGGCCGCACGGTACATGGCGCGCCCATCCACACCCTGGTGCGTGGCCGCTTCGTGATGCGCGATGGCCGGCTGGTGAGCGATGCCGCGGGCTGGGGCCGCTCGGTCAAATCGGTGCAGCGCATGCCCACGCCGCAGCCGCGCAACACCGAGTACTACACCAGCGCGGTGCTGCAGACGCCGACCGGCGTGCCGCCCACTGCGGTGCCCAGCGACCCGGCGGCCTTCGAAGGCACGGGCTTTGTGCGCAAGGCCTCGAAGGAGGCGGCATGAGCGGCCCCTTCAACGGCACCGCACGGCGCCAGTACGTGGGCGTGCACCGCGTGGCCTGCAGCGGCCCGGGCGACCTGTCGGGCGTGCAAGCCCTGGTGGAAGCCGGCCCACTGGTGCCGGCCGATATCGTGGCGGTGATGGGCAAGACCGAAGGCAACGGCTGCGTCAACGACCACACGCGTGAATACGCCAGCATGGCCTGGAGCCACTGGCTGGCGCCGCACCTGGACTGCACGCCGGCGCAGGCCGCGCAGCGCGTGGCGCTGGTGATGTCGGGCGGCACCGAAGGCGTGCTGTCGCCGCACTTCACGGTGTTCACCCGCCGCTGGATGGATGAGCCGGCGCCTGCGCAGGCCGCGCCGCGGCTGGTCATCGGCACCGCCCATACCCGCGACTTTGCGCCGCAGGAGCTGGGCCGCATGGCGCAGATCGAGGCCACCGCGCAGGCGGTGCGCGCGGCCATGGCCGAGGCCGGCATCCAGCGCGTGCAGGACGTGCACTTCGTGCAGGTCAAGTGCCCGCTGCTCACGTCGGCCAAGCTGCAGCAGGCGCTGGCCGCGGGGCATGAACCTGCGACGCGTGACACCTATGAATCCATGGGCTATTCGCGCGGCGCCTCGGCCCTGGGCGTGGCGCTGGCGTTGCAGGAAGTGCCGGCCGATCGGGTGAACGACGCCGCCGTGCTGCGCGACGGCTCGCTGTTCTCGGGCCGCGCCTCGGCTTCTTCGGGCATCGAGCTGGACCACAACGTGGTCATCGTGCTGGGCGAAGCGCCGGGCGCCGCATCGCCCTTCCGCATCGCCCACACCGTGATGCAGGACGCGATGGACGGCGCTGCGGTGCGCCGGCTGCTGCGCGAGCGCTTCGACCTCGATGCCGACCGCGACACCCAGGCCCTGGCCACGCGGCTGGTGAACCTGCTGGCCAAGGCCGAGGCCAGCCCCGATGGCCTGGTGCGCGGCCAGCGCCACACCATGCTCAACGATTCCGACATCAATGCCACCCGCCATGCGCGGGCGGCGGTGGGCGGCGTGCTGGCCTCCATCGCGGGGCACAGCGCGCTGTATGTCTCGGGCGGTGCCGAGCACCAGGGCCCACCCGGCGGCGGCCCGGTGGCCGCCCTGCTGCACCTGAAGGAACCCGCATGACCCAACCCTTCATCGACCTGGCCGACGTGACGGTGCGCTTCGGCGCGCAGGCCAACGGCACGCTGGCCCTGGACCGCACGAACCTGCGCATCGCGCAGGGCGACTTCGTGGCGCTGGTGGGCCCCAGCGGCTGCGGCAAGTCCACCATCCTCAAGCTGGTGGCCGGGCTGCTGCAGCCCAGCTCGGGCGGGCTGATCGTGGGCGGCCGCGAAAGCCCCAGCAGCCAGCAGTCGGGCAAGACGCGCATCGGCCTGGCCTTTCAAAACCCGACGATGCTGCCGTGGCTGAGCATCCGCGACAACGTGATGATCCCGCTGAAGATCGTCGAGCCCTTTCGCCAGCAGTACGCCAAGAAAAAGCGCGGCGAATATGCCGAGCGGGCCGAGGCGTTGCTGGCCCAGGTGGGCCTGCAGGGCTTTGGCGACAAGCGGCCCTGGCAGCTGTCGGGCGGCATGCTGCAGCGGGCTTCGCTGTGCCGCGCGCTGATCCATGAGCCGCAGCTGCTGCTGCTCGACGAGCCCTTCGGCGCGCTCGACTCTTTCACCCGCGAAGAGCTGTGGTCGCTGACGCAGCAGCTGTGGATGGACAAGCGGCCCACGGTGCTGCTGGTCACCCACGACCTGCGCGAAGCCGCCTACCTGGCCACACGCATCTGCGTGATGAGCGCCAGGCCGGGCCGCATCCTGGAAGACCGCGCCGTGCCCTTTGCGCGGCCCCGCACGCTGGCCATGAGCTATGCGCCCGAAGTCTCGGCCCTGGTGCAGGAGCTGCGCCTGCGCATCGCCGAAGCGCGCACCGCGGCCGATGCGGTGCAGAACGTCATCGCCCTGGAAGAAAGGAAGGCCGCATGAGCGAGTCCACGCCCAAGATCTCGCCGCGCCTGCGGCAACGGCTGCTGTCGGCCTCGGCCCTGGTCGGCTTCTTCGTGCTGTGGGAGCTGGTGTGCGTGGCCAGCGGCGTCAGCGACCTGGTGCTGCCGCGGCCCAGCCAGATCCTG
>NZ_CAXFDV010000810.1:0-1544 GCF_964001545.1 uncultured Aquincola sp. | reverse complement strand
GCGTGGCGGTACCAGCGCTCCAGCGCCGGGCCGCTGTGCACGTCGGCCGGCAGCTGCTGGTCGTAGAAGGCGAAGATCAGGTCGTCGTCCACCAGCACGTCCTGGCGGCGGGCCTTGTGTTCCAGCTCTTCCACCTGGCGGATGAGCTTGCGGTTGTGCGCCAGAAACGGCAGCCGCGTCTCCCACTCGTCCTGCACCAGGCCTTCGCGGATGAAGATCTCGCGCGCGCCGGCCGGGTCTACCGCGGCGTAGTTCACCCGCCGGTTGTTGTAGACCACGATGCCGTACAGCGTGGCCCGCTCCAGCGCCACCACTTCGCCGGCCTTTTTCTCCCAGTGCGGCTCCAGCAGCTGCTTCTTCAGCAGGTGGCCGGCAATGCGCTCGATCCAGGGGGGCTCGATCGCGGCCAGGCCGCGGCCGAAGAGGCGCGTGGTTTCCACCAGCTCGGCGGCCACCAGCCAGCGGCCGGGCTTTTTGCTCAGGTGGGCGCCGGGATGCTTCCAGAACTTGATGCCGCGCGCACCCAGGTACCAGTCGTCGTCTTCGCTCTTGAGGCCGATGTTGCCCAACAGGCCGGCCAGCATGGCCATGTGCACCTGCTCATAGGTGGCGGGCTGGGTGTTCACGCGCCAGTTGTGCTCGCGCACCACCGTGAGCAGCTGCGAATGGATGTCGCGCCACTCGCGCACCCGTCGCGGCGAAACGAAGCTGTCGCGCAACCGCTGCTCCTGCTGGCGGTTGCTGAGCTTGGGCGTGTCCACCGGCGCCTCGCTGCCGGCATGGCCGTGCACGCCGCGGCCTTCTTCGATCCACTTCCACAGCTTGAGGTAGCCCATGAACTCCGACTTCTCGTCGTCGAACTTCTTGTGCTTCTCGTCGGCCGCCTGCGCGGCTTCCAGCGGCCGGTCGCGCACGTCCTGGCCGCTGAGCGCGCTGGCGATCACCAGCACCTCGGCCAGCGACTGGCGTTCACGCGCTTCCAGGATCATGCGGCCCACGCGCGGGTCCAGCGGCAGGCGCGACAGCTCCTGGCCGATGGGCGTGAGCGCGTTGTTGTCGTCCACCGCGCCCAGCTCGCCCAGCAGCGCATAGCCGTCGGCAATCGCCTTGCGGGGCGGCGCTTCCAGGAACGGAAAGTCCTCCACGTCGCCCAGCTTCAGCGCCTTCATCCGCAGGATCACCCCGGCCAGCGACGAACGCAAGATCTCGGGGTCGGTGAAACGCGGGCGGGCGTTGAAGTCCGGCTCGTCGTACAGGCGGATGCACACGCCATCGGCCACGCGGCCGCAGCGGCCCGCGCGCTGGTTGGCGGCGGCCTGGCTCACCGGCTCGATCTGCAGCTGCTCGACCTTGTTGCGGTAGCTGTAGCGCTTGACGCGCGCCAGGCCGGCGTCGATGACGAAGCGGATGCCCGGCACCGTCAGCGAGGTTTCGGCCACGTTGGTGGCCAGCACGATGCGCGGCGCGCCGCCGGTGGAAAACACCCGGTCCTGCTCCTGCTGCGACAGCCGCGCGAACAGCGGCAGGATGTCGGCATGCCGGTG
>NZ_CAXFDV010000809.1:0-3410 GCF_964001545.1 uncultured Aquincola sp. | reverse complement strand
TGGCGGCCAAGGTGCACCTGAGCGCGCCGGCCTGCCTGCGGCGGGTCGACCGCCTCAAGCGTGCCGGGCTGATCACCGGCACGGTGGCGCTGCTCAACCCGGTGGCGCTGGACGCCGGCATGCTGGTGATGATCGGCGTGGTGCTGGACCGCAGCACGCCCGACAGCTTCGCGGCCTTCGAGAAGGCGGCGGCCAAGGTCAGTGGCTGCATGGAGTGCCACGTGATCACCGGCGAGTTCGACTATTTCATGCTGCTGCGCACCCGCGACAACGACAGCTTCAACCGCCTGCATGCCGAACAACTGCTGCGCCTGCCCGGCGTGCGCCAGATCCGCAGCTTCATCGCGCTGAAGCAGGTGCTGTCGACGACGGCGTTTCCCGTCTAGCCTTGAAACCGGCTGCCGCGCCGGGCGCGCTCAGTCCCGCCGGGCCGCCCCAAGGGACTGAGATCCCCCTTGGGGGGGCGCGAGCGCAGCGAGCTTGGGGGCCACCTTAGTCCAGCTGCAGTTCGAACCCCGCCTGCGCCACCACCTGCCCGTTGACCCGCAGGTCCACCGCATGCCAGCCGGCGTGGTAGCGGCGGGTGGTGATGGGTTTGAGTGCATGGCGCTTGATGAGCGTGCGCTGCTCGCCGGCCGCCAGCGTCAGGCGCCAGCCCTTGAAGACCTTGGCGGTGGCGCCGCCGGCAGCCTTGACGTGGTGCACCGCATAGTCCACTTCCAGCACCTGCGGCTGACGGCTGGTGGATTGCAGTGCCACCTGCAGCGTCACGCCATCGCCGCCCAGCACCGCGTGGGCGGGTGAGAGGGTCAGCGTGGCGCTGCCCTTCAGCGCCGCGCCCAGGCCCCAGGCGGCCAGCACGCGGGCATCGCCCTGCTTGATCAGCGTGCGGCTGGCATGGCGCAGCATCGCTCGCCGCGCCGGCGGTGCCTCGGGCAGGTGTCGGTCCAGCCAGTCGGCCACCAACGCCGGGTGGTCCTTGGCGATGTCGTTCAGGTGGTTGGCCACGCTGCGGCGCACATAGTCGCTGTCGTCGTCCTGCAGCCGGGCCAACAGCGGCAGCGTGGGCGTGGGGTCGTCCACCAGGCCTTGCAGCCGCAGGCCCCACGGCAGGCGCGGCCGGCTGCCTTCGCTCACCAGGCGGCGCACGTGGGCGCTCTCGTCGCCGCACCAGCGGGCCAGCGTGGCCCAGGCCAGGGCCGGGTGCTGCACGATGAACGGCCGCACCGCCCACTCGGCGGTGAAGCGCTGGGTCATCGCATGCAGGGCCTGCAGTGCACGCTCCGGCTCAGTCAAGC
Organism: uncultured Aquincola sp.; assembly: GCF_964001545.1. NCBI lineage: Bacteria > Pseudomonadati > Pseudomonadota > Betaproteobacteria > Burkholderiales > Sphaerotilaceae > Aquincola > uncultured Aquincola sp. The sequence goes on along the minus strand of NZ_CAXFDV010000809.1, from coordinate 2,112 downwards.
AGTGGGCGGCCACCCATTCGGTCATCGGCCAGACAATCCAGCCGGCCAGGCCGGGTGCGTCGCCACGGTCAGGTGCGACGATGCCGGCGTCCGGCGCTACCGGCGCGGCCAGGCTGCGTTCCAGCACGCCGCAGGCGGCGTCGAAGTCATCGGGCAGCGTGGCCTGCAGCGCCGCGGCCACATGGCGGGCGCGGGCCTTGAGTTCCAGCGCGTCGAGGCCGTTGGTGGCCAGCTGCGTGAAGGTGGCGCGGTCGAAGCGTGGCCAAGCCTCACGCAACTGCTCGCCGGCGCGTTCCACCAGGCCGGCATTGATCAGGTGCTTGAACGGCTCAGCCATGGTCCGATGCTATGAACTGCGCCGCTCGCGCAGCAGGTGATACAGCAGGATCGCGCCAAAGGTCGCGGTGCCGATGCCCCCCATCTTGAAGCCGGCGATCGACAGCGTCAGGTCGCCGGCGCCGGCCGTCAGTGCGGTGCCGGCCACGATCAGGTTGCGCGGCTTGGCAAAGTCCACCTGGTTCATCACCCAGATACGTCCGCCGGTGGCCGCGATCAGGCCGAACACCACCAGCGCTAGGCCACCCACCACCGGCACCGGCAAGGTCAGGATCAGCGCGCCGAACTTGGGCGAAAAGCCCAGCAGCAGCGCCACGCCGGCCGCCACCACGAACACCAGCGTCGAGTAGATGCGGGTGACCGCCATCACGCCCATGTTTTCGGCATAGGTGGTGACGCCGGTGCCGCCGCCCGAACCGGAGACCACGGTGGCCAGGCCGTCGGCGATGAAGGCGCGGCCGATCAGCGGGTCGAAGTTGCGGCCGGTCATCGCGGCCAGCGCCTTCACGTGGCCCAGGTTCTCGGCCACCAGGATCACCGCCACCGGCGCGATCAGCGCCATCGCCGAAGCATCGAACACCGGCGCCGAAAAGCGCGGCAGCCCGAACCAGGCCGCCTGGCCGACGCTCGCAAAGTCGATCGGTTTGCCCCAGCCCAGCACGTTCGCGCCGATGGCATACAGCGCATAGCCCGCCAGCGCCCCCAGCAGGATGGGCAGCCGTGCGGCCACGCCGCCGGCGCGCACCGCCACCAGGCCCACGGCCAGCGCGGTGAGCAGGCCCACGCCCACCTCGAACGGCGTGGCGCCCAGGCTGCGCACCGCCACCGGTGCCAGGTTCAGACCGATGGCGGCCACCACCGTGCCGGTGACCACCGGCGGCATCAGCCGCTCGATCCAGCCGGTGCCCAGCATCTGCACCACCAGGCCGATCAGGATGTAGACCACGCCCGCGGCGATGATGCCGCCCAGCGCCAGGCCGATGTTGGGGTTGGGGCCGCTGCCCGCATAGCCGGTGGCCGCGATCACCACGCCGATGAAGGCGAAGCTCGAGCCCAGGTAGCTGGGCAGCCGGCCGCCGGTGAGCAGGAAGAACAGCAGCGTGCCGATGCCCGAGAAGAAGATCGAGGTGTTGGGGTCGAAGCCCATCAGGATGGGCGCCAGCGCGGTGCTGCCGAACATCGCCACCACGTGCTGGATGCCCATGACCAGCGTCTGGCCGCCGGGCAGGCGTTCATCGGGCGCCACCTCGCCGGTGGTCTTGCGGGTCCATCTCGGGAAAAAACTGCTCATCGTCGATCTCGCTCCTCTTGCGGGGCGCGATTGTCGGCGCAAAGCAGGCCGCCGCACCGCGCTGGTGCGGCAGGGTTTTCCGATGCCGTCGGCGGCGCCCATTCCCTAAGAACGCAGTGCGCTGCGTCGCTGCGCTGAGACGCTGCGGAGACGGCTGGCTGCCTAGAGTCCGCCTCCAACCACCGCCGCCCTGGCAGGAACACCCCCGAGGAGCCGTTTCGTGAGCACACCACTGACTTTGACCGCGACGCTGCTGTCGGCACTGGCCGACGTGCGAGCGGGCCTTTGCTGCCTGCCGGCGGCACTGCTGTTGTCACCGGCCCTGGCCAGCACCAACCCCCAAGCGTCCGGCGCGCTGGTCTGGTTGGGCGATGCTGCCTACCAGTCCGAGGCCGACATCCCGGCAGGCTTCTATCAAGGTGGCCAGCCGCTTTTGCTGGAGAACTTCGAAGACCGGCGCCTGGACACCCGCCTGGGCGTCAGCA
>NZ_CAXFDV010000808.1:0-2844 GCF_964001545.1 uncultured Aquincola sp. | reverse complement strand
GGTGCGTGAGCCCACCACCAGGAAAAAGGCGTCCTGCATCTTGCGGTGCAGCCACACGATGCCGGTGAGGCCGCAGAACACCTCGCGCTGGCCACGTTCGCGCAGCACCGGTGCGTCGGAGCAGCGGGTATCGCTGGCAGAGGCGATGGGAATCATGTCGTCGCCCCGGTGGTGGCCGCCAACGCCGTGTGGGCGCCGCCCGCCTGCAGCCGCGCCGCCCGCAGCTTGAGCAGGAACTGCGTGGCGTTGATCGCGTAGCTGGCATAGGCCGCCAGGGCCAGCAGCATCAGGCCGCGGCTGCCCAGCCAGCCCTGGCCCAGCGCCAGCAGGTAGGCGGTGTGCAGCGCCAGCACCGCCATGCTGAACACGTCTTCCCAATAAAACGCGGGGGCGAACAGGTACTGGCCGAAGACCACCTTTTCCCACACGCAGCCGGTGACCATGATGGCGTAGAGCGTCAGCGTCTTGACCACCACCGAGACCGTGGCCGCCTGCTCGCCCTGGCCGGTGGCCAGGAAGCGCAACACCAGCACCAGGCTGGCCAGGAACACCAGGAACTGCAGCGGCGCCAGCACCCCTTGCACCAGGGTCCAGCCGCTCGCATCGCGGCGCCGCCGTTGCTCCGGGGTGTACAGCGGCGCGGTGCGGGGGAGTGACCGGGAAGGCATGCGGCGAATCTAGGCCTGTGCCGCCAGAGTGTCAATCCAGATTGACGTAATACGGGTCTGACACTACGCTGCAAGCAATGGGGTGGCCAGGGAAACGCGCTTGACGCGGGGTCGCTTCGGGTTGACAGTGGGTGCCGACCAGGCGCTTGCTTACCAACACGTTACAAGCCAGGCATCCCGGGCACCAACAGGTCCACTCGAAGCACCTGCTTCTCTTCGAGACCCGACGCGCTCGATCCCACGAGGAGACACGTGGTGCAGACGTACACGAGAAACCTGTTCGCGGCCGTCGCCGCGACGCGGGACGGCACGACGGCATTGAACTGGGGCGCAGTCGCGCACGAACCCGCCTCCAACGACGACGGCGCTGGCGCCGACCTCCCGCCCGGACCGGCGGACCGCGCGGCTTCGCTGCTGCGAACCATCGAGACGCAGATCATTCCGCGCCTGTTGATGGCCCACTGCCACGACGAAGTGCCGGCGCCCGACGCCGGCCGGCCGCTGCCCCGCGTCGGACCCGACGAGGTGGCGCTGCTGACCGACATCGTGCTGGGCCGTGCGCCCGGCAGTGCCGCCGCCTACCTGCGGTCCCGTCGCGGCGAGGGCCTGGACATCGAGAGCCTGTACCTGGAGCTGCTGGCGCCCACCGCGCAGCGGCTGGGCGCGCTCTGGGAGGCCGACCTCTGCGATTTCACCGAGGTGACGGTGGGCCTGTGGCGCCTGCAGCAGCTGGTCAACGAATACAGCGCCTCCTTCCAGCGCGGCGAAGGCGGTGCCAGCCGCCGCAGCGGCCACCGGGCGCTGCTGGCGCCGGTGCCGGGTTCGCAGCACAACTTCGGCCTGCTGATGGTGGTGGAGTTCTTCCGCCGCGCCGGCTGGGACGTGTGGGCCGACCCGGGCACCGACCTGCCCACGCTCAGCCAAGCCGTCTCCAGCGGCTGGTACGACCTGGTCGGGCTGTCGGTGGGCAGCGAGTGCCATGTGCCGCAGGTGGCATCGGCTATCCTCGCGTTACGCAAAGCCTCGTTGAATCCTGCGGTCGTCGTGATGGTTGGTGGGCCGGTGACAGGCTTGATGGACAACTTCGTCGATCTGGTGGGCGCCGATGCCACCGCCGGCGATGCCCGCACCGCGGTGGCTGAGGCGGAACGCCTCGTCGCCGCCGCCCGCTCTTCCAGTGCCTGACTTCCTCTTCCAACGCGCGCCCCGGCGCTACACCCAAGCCTCATGAACCTCGCAGGCGTGCCGAACGTGACCCCTTTCGACGCACCCGAGCAGTTGCTGGCGGACATCGACGCACGCGCCACCGCATCGCTCATCGCCGCGGCTGCCGATGTGGCCTTGGTGATTGACGATCAAGGTGTCATCCGCGACGTGTCCATCGGGCATGACGAGTTGGCGTACGAGGGCTGTGACGCCTGGGTGGGCCGCCACTGGCTGGAAACGGTGACGGTGGAAAGCCGCCCCAAGGTGTTGTCGCTGCTGCGCGAAGCGGCGGCCAACCATCAGGCGCAGACGCCGTGGCGCCAGCTCAACCATCCGCAGGCCGGTACCGCGGGCGTGCCGGTCATGTATTCGGCGCTGCAGTTCGGCGAACAGGGCCGGGTGGTGGCCGTGGGCCGCGACCTGCGCACCGTGTCGACGCTGCAGCAGCGGCTGGTCGATGCGCAGCAGACGATGGAGCGCGACTACCTGCGTCTGCGCCAAGCCGAGGCGCGCTACCGCCTGCTGTTCGACACCGTGAACGAGGCCTTGGTGGTGCTGGACGGCAGCGCCTTCACGGTGCTGGAGATCAATCCGGCCGCGGCGCGCCTGTTTGCCGACGGCCAGCGCCGCGTGGCCGGGCGGCCGCTGGCCGATGCGCTGGCACCGGCCAGCCGCCAGGCCGCGCTCGACCTGTTCGCCGCGGTACGCGCCACCGGCCGTGCCGACGACATCACCGTGCAGGCGGCCGACACCGGCCCGGCGCTGCAGATGTCGGCCACGCTGTTCAAGCAGGACGGCGCCTCGGTGGTGCTGGTGCGCCTGACCAGCCCGGCGGCCGAGGGCGGTGGGGCTGCCAGCGTGGCCCCGGCCGAGTCGGCGCTGCTGCGGGCGGTGGAAAGCGTGCCCGATGCCTTCGTGGTGACCGACCCGCAGGGCCGCGTGCTCACCGCCAACAGCGCCTTTGCCGAGT
>NZ_CAXFDV010000807.1:0-16067 GCF_964001545.1 uncultured Aquincola sp. | reverse complement strand
TCGGCCTGGCCGCCGCTCACGGTGCCGCAGGTGTCGTGGAGCCAGGTGCCCGAGCTGGCCGGCCTGGCCTTTGCGCTCACCATCGTGGCGCTGGGGCAGTCGTTTTCCATCGCCAAGGCGGTGGCGGTGCGCAGCGGCCAGCGCATCGACGCCAACCGCGAGTTCATCGGCCAGGGGCTGTCCAACATCGTGGGCAGCTTCTCGTCGAGCTATGTGTCCTGCGGCTCGCTCAACCGATCGATGCCCAACCTGGAAGCCGGCGCCCGCACGCCGATGGCGGCGGTGTTCTCGGCCGGCTTGCTGGTGCTGCTGGTGGCCTTCAGTGCGCCGCTGCTGGCGCTGATTCCGATGGCGGCCATTGCCGGCCTGCTGCTGCTGGTGGCCTGGGGCTTGTTCGACCTGCCGCGCTGGCAGCGGCTGTGGCAGGTGAGCCGCAGCGAGTTTGCGATTGCCGCCGCCACGCTGCTGGCCACGGTGACGCTGCGGCTGGAAGTGGCCATCTTGCTGGGCACCATGCTGTCGCTGGTGAGCTTCTTGTACCGCACCTCGCGCCCGGCGATGCGCACCATGGGCTTCGACCAGCCCAGCGCCCACGACCGGGCCTTCGTGGTGATCGACGGCCACCCGCCCGGCACGCTGCCCGAGTGCCCGCAGCTCAAGCTGCTGCGCATGGAAGGCTCGGTGTACTTCGGCGCCACAGCCCATGTGGCCGACCGCCTGCACGAGCTGCGCCGCGGCCCCGATGCGCCGCGCCACCTGCTGGTGATGAGCAAGAGCATGAACTTCATCGACCTGGCTGGCGCCGAGCTGTGGCAGGACGAGCTGGCCGCCCGCCGCGCGATGGGCGGCGACCTGTACTTCCACCGGCCGCGGCCGCCGGTCGTCGAAGCCTGGCAGACCACCGGCTTTTTGCAGCGGCTGGGCGAAGACCACTTGTACAAGGACAAGCGCAGCGCGCTGGCCGACATCGTGCCGCGGCTGGACCCGGACATCTGCGCGCGCTGCAATGTGCGCATCTTCTTCGACTGCCCGCCGCGGCCTGGAACCTCGGCTGGAGACGGCATCTAGTTCTCACTGACGGAGTTGATTGATGAGCCTCACCGTGCACCCCGGCTACTTCGATGCCCCCGTGGCGCAGACCGATCCGCTGATCGCCGAGGCCATTGCGCAGGAGCTGCGGCGCCAGCAGGAGGTGATCGAACTCATCGCCTCCGAGAACATCGTCAGCCGCGCGGTGCTGGAGGTGCAGGGCTCCATCCTCACCAACAAGACGGTGGAGGGTTACCCCGGCAAGCGCTACCACGCCGGCGCTGCCCATGTGGACGCGGTGGAGCGCGCCGCCATCGAGCGGGCCTGCCAGCTCTTCGGCTGCCGCTTTGCCAATGTGCAGCCGCACTCGGGCAGCCAGGCCAACCATGCGGTGCTGCATGCGGTGGCGCAGCCGGGCGACACCATCCTGGCGATGGACCTCAATGCCGGCGGCCACCTGAGCCATGGCGCGGCGGCCAACTTCAGCGGCCGCTGGTTCCAGGTGGTGAACTACGGCGTGCAGCCGGACAGCGGCCTGATCGACTACGACCAGGTGATCGACCTGGCCCGCCGCCACCGGCCCAAGCTGGTGATTGCCGGTGGCTCGGCCTATGCCCGCGCGCTGGACTTCGAGGCCTTCCGCCGCGCGGCCGATGCGGCCGGCGCGCGCCTGCTGGTCGACATGGCCCACTTCGCCGGCCTGGTGGCGGGCGGCGCGCATGCCGACCCGTTTCCGCACGCCGACATCGTGACCACCACCACCTACAAGTCGCTGCGCGGGCCGCGTGGCGCCATCGTGCTGTGGAACGACGAGGCGCTGAGCAAGCCCATCAACAACGCGGTGTTCCCGGGCCTGCAGGGCACGCCTTTCCTGCACATCGTCGCGGGCAAGGCGGTGGCGCTGGGCGAAGCGCTGCGGCCTGAGTTCAAGGCCCACGCCGCCGCCGTGCTGGCCAACGCCCGCGCGCTGGCCGCCCGCTTGCAGCAGCACGGCCACCACCTGGTGGGCGGCGGCACCGACACCCCGCTGATGCTGGTCGACCTGCGCCCGCAGGGCCTGACCGGCGCCCCGGCCGCCCACAGCCTGGAACGCGCCGGCCTGATCGCCAATGCCAACCCCATCCCCTCCGACACCGCCGACCTCAAGGTGATGTCGGGCCTGCGCTTCGGCGTCAGCGGCAGCACCACCCGCGGCTTCGGCACCGCCGAGTTCGAGCAGGTGGGCGACTGGGTGGCGCAGGTGCTGGCCGGCTTGGCCGCGAAGCCGCACGACAACACCGCGACCGAAATGGCGGTGGCCGAGCAGGTGAGGGCGATGACGCGGCGGTTTCCGATTTATGGGGGGTGAGGGCAGACGCTTGATCGCGCTCTTCGTCCACGGCATGGGCCGATCGCCCCTGTCGGGCTGGCCGATGCTGCGGCAGCTCGGGCGCGTGGGCATCCAGGTCCAAACCTTCGGCTATTCGGCCGCAGTGGAGGACTTCGCGTCAGTGGTTCGGCGTCTGTCGGTGCGGCTGAACGACATCGCCGATCGCGGGGACTACATCGTGATCGGCCATTCGTTGGGCGGCGTATTGCTGCGTGCCGCGCTGGCTCCCTCCGCGTGCAAGGCCAAGCAGCCCACGCGGGCGTTCCTGCTGGGGTCGCCCATCGCGGCTTCGCGTTGGGCTTCAAGGCTGTCTGGCAACCTGGTCTTCCGGCTCGCGACAGGCGACTGCGGGCAGCTGCTCGCGTCGCCGGCACGCATGTCCGCCATCGGCGCCATCGATGCGCCGACCACCGCCATCATCGGCACAAAAGGCATCACCTGGAAGCAGTCGCCGTTCCGGGGCGAACCCAACGACGGCATCGTCTCGGTCTCGGAAGTCTCTGCACCCTGGTTCGAATCTCAGCTGGAGGTGCCGGTGTTCCACTCCTGGCTGCCCGCCAGCCAGTGCGTCGCCACCGAGATCATTCGGCGCGTCGGCCGCAGCGCCGAACCCTCGCCTTCTTAGCGGGCACGACGAGCGTGGGCCCTCACAACCCCACCACCCCCGGCTGCAAGACCGTCGGGCTGTCCGGCGCATCAGTGCGGCGGGCGGCGGCCAGGGCGCGGTCGCGCAGGGCCTGGGCGCCGGGGATGTCGCCGGCCGCAGCCAGCACCGCGGCGCGTACGCGCCACAGGTAGGCCTGCATGCGCACGTCGCGAAAGCCGGTCAGCCGGTCCCAGGTGTCCAGGGCCTGCTGGCTCAGGGCTTGTGCTTCCGGTAGGGCACCACGGGCCAGCGCAGCGCGGGCCAGGCCGGCCTGGGCCAGGGCCACGTGGCTCCAGGTCTTGACGGCGGCTTCGTCGACCACGCGCTGCAGTTGCTGCTGCGCTTCTTCGGGCCGGCCCATGTCCAGCAGCAGCCGGCCCAGGCGCTCGCGGCAGGCCGCGGTGGACTGCCGGCCGGGCGGGTCGGCCGCCTCGAAGGCGGCCATGGCGCTGCGCAGCGTGGCCAGGGCTTCTTCGTGGCGGCCCAGGCGGGCCAGGGCGTCGCCGATGTGGCGTTGCACCCGGCGTTGGTCGAAGTCGTACTGCGCGGTGCGCCGGTAGGCGGCCTGGGCCTGCAGCAGCAAGGGCAGCCCTTGCGCGGCGCGGCCCTCGGCGGCCAGGCGTTCACCGGCGTCCTCGCGCACCACGTGGGCATCGGGCAGGTCGCTGCGCTCGCCGATCTGCGCCAGCAGGCGGTCGAACAGCGGCTTTGCTTCGGCCCGCCGCCCGGCCAGGTGCAGCGTGCGTGCATGCTTGGCGCGGGGCAGCCAGGCCACCGAAAAATCGGTGCCACTGGTGCGCTCGGCGATGTCGGCGGCCTGGCCGTAGGCTGCGGCGGCGGCGTCCAGGTCGCCGTTTTGCTGCAGGGCCAGGCCCAGGTTGCCGTACAGCGTCTGCAGTTCGGCCTCGTTGCGCTGCGGCAGCGCTTGGGCCATGGCGATGGCCTGGCGGTTGGTGGCGATGGCCTCGGTCTGCCGGCCCTGGGTGCTGTGCTCGGTGGCCAGCTCGGCCAGGGCCGTGACGTGGCCACGGCCGCCGGGCTCCACCTCGGCGGACAGCGTGGAGCCGCGCTTCAGGGCCTGCAGCCGGGCGTCGGCCTGGTCGGGCTGGTCGCGCAGGCAGATGCCGCGCGTGGTCCACCAGTGGGCGCGCAGCGGGTCGCGGTCGCGGCCGGCGCGGCGCAGGCCCTCGTCGGCCACCGCCAGCTGCTGGCGGCAGGCGGCCAGGTCACCACGGCCGTAGGCGCGCATGGCGGCTTCCAGCTGGCCTTCCAGTACGTTGGGATGCAGCGGGCCGTGGTGCTGCAGCACCAGGGCCAGCTGGCGCTGCTGCAGGGCTTCGTAGGCGGCGTCTTCGCCCAGCTCGCGGTAGATGTCGGCGGCGGTGCGCAGCAGCTCGATGCGCAGCTCGGGGTCGTGGGTGAACTGCGCGTCGATGCGGGCGGCGCTGCGGTCGAGCAGGGTCTTGGCGGTGGTCTGGCCATCGGGCTTGCCGCCGGCCACACGGGGGTCGGCGGCGCTGAACACGCCCAGCAGAAAGTCCTTCACCGCCTCGGCACGGCGGGCCTGGGCGCGCGCCTCATGGGCCTGCCAGGCCACACCGGCCACGCCCACCACCAGCACGGCGGCCAAGGCGCTGCCCAGCGCCACCGGCAGCCGGTGGCGGCGCACATAGCGCGCCAGCCGCTGGCCTGTGCTGAGCCGGCGCGCCCGCAGCGGCAAATGCTGGAGGTGTCGGCGCAGGTCGTCGGCCAGCGCCGCCACCGAGGGGTAGCGCGCCTCGGGCGCCGGCTGCAGTGCCTGCGCGACGATGGCATCCAGGTCGCCGGCCAGCGCTCGGCGCAGCGCCGGTGTAGCAGCCACGCGCGAGGGCTGCGGCGGCTCGTCGTGGCCGGCCGCGTGCTGCCGGCCCGCGGCATCGGCACCAAAGGCCGGCTGGTCGGTCAGCAGCTCGAACAGCATCAGCCCCAGCGCGTAGACATCGGTGGCCACGCTCACCGGACCACCGGCCAGCTGCTCGGGCGCGGCATAGCGCGGCGTGGCCAGCACACCCTGGGCGCGGGTCAGGGCGGTGCTGTCGGCGTTGGCGGTGGCGTCGCCGCCGTCACCGGCCTGCAGCAGTTTGGCGATGCCGAAGTCCAGCAGCTTGACCTGCCCATCGGCCGTCACCAGCACGTTGGCCGGCTTCAGGTCGCGGTGGGCTACCAGCCGGCCGTGGGCATGGGCCACGGCGTCGGCCACCTGGTCGAACAGCGCCAGCCGGGCGTCCAGCGGCAGCGCGCGCTGCTGGCACCAGGCGGTGATGGGCAGACCTTCCACCGCCTCCAGCGCCAGCCAGGGCTGGCCGGCAGTGGCCTCGCCATCAGGGCCGGCAGCGTCGGCGACACCGGCGTCGTAGAAGCGTGCGATGTGCGGGTGCGCCAGCCCGGCCAGGATGTCGCGCTCGCGGGCGAAGCGGGCGCGCACGCCGGCCGCGTTGAGGTTTTCCAGCAGGTGCAGGTGGGGCAGCTTGAGCGCCACCTGGCGGGTGTAGGCGCCGTCGGCCCGCTCGGCCAGCCACACCACGCCCATGCCGCCCCGGCCCAGCTCGCGCAGCAGCCGCCAGGGGCCGATGCGCCGGCCCGCGCGGTGCGCCGGCGCGTCATCGGCCACCGGTGCCCAGCGCGGCGTGCTCAGGTAGTGGTCGGCCAGCGCGTCGGCCTGCCGGGCCAGCACGGCGGCCAGCCAGGGGCGCAGCACGGCCTCTTCAGCGGGGAGCGCTTGCAGCGCGTCGGCGCGCTGGTCGGCGGGCAGCGCCAGCAGGGCATCCAGCCGGCGCGAAAACGCGGGCCAGTGTTCGGGCGGACAGGGCAGGGCGGTCATCGCTGCAGCGGCCAACGGGGCAGGCAGGCCGAAGCGGACATCAGGGCTGGCTCAACATCGCGCGCAGCAGCAGCCGCGCCTTGTCCCAGTCGCGGCGCACGGTGCGGTCGGTCAGGCCCAGCACCTGGGCGATCTCGGCATCGGCCATGCCGGCGAAGTAGCGCATCTCCACCACCTGGGCCAGGCGCGGCTCCACCGTGGCCAGGGTGCTCAGCGCCTCGTCCACCCGCAGCGCCTCCGCGTCGTCGGGCCCGGCCAGGCCGTCGGCCAGCACGGTGTCCAGCGTCACATGGGCGGCGCCACCGCCGCGCCGGTCGGTGGCCTGCTGGCGCACCAGGTCGACGATGACCGAGCGCATCACCCGCGCGGCATAGGCATAGAAATGGCCGCGGCTGTCGAAGTGCAGCGTGTCGACGCGGCCGGCCAGGCGCAGAAAGCTCTCGTGCACCAAGGCCGTGGTGTTGAGCCCGGGCGTGCCCGGTCCGGCGGCCTGCAGGCGGGCGCGGGCGATCTTCTTCAGCTCGGGGTAGGCCGCCTGCCAGCTGGCGGGCGGCTGGTCGTCGGCGTTGGCATCGGGGGCGTCCTGGGGAGCGGGCGTCGGCATGCATTTGATGTTCGCACGCGGTGAGCCGGCCGCAGCCACCCCCCATGTTTTTTGGGGCACGGCATGTCCGGATGGCGTGGCCGGCGCCGTTGGCTGGGCAGATGACCGATTGTCGAGACGACGCCCGCCCTGCACTGTCATAGGAGCCCCCCATGTCCATTGGCCCGACCCTGTTTCGCCCTGCCGCCGCCCTGGCGCTGGCGGCACTGCTGCCGCTGTCGGCCCAGGCCACTTACCAGCTCACCGCCACGGCCAACGCCCGCACCGTGAGCTTTCTGCCTGCGCCCGGCAGCACCGACACCGATGCCCAGAACCTGAACTTCTTGAACCAGCCCGGCGCGGGCACGCTGCAGCGGCTGGACAGCGTTGCCGCGGCGGACCACGGCAACGCCACGGCGCTGTTCATGGGGCGCATCGGCCTGCTGAAGGCCTACGCCGAATCCAACTACGCCCGCTGCTGCATCGAAGGCGCCACGGTGTTGCTGGGCGGCGCCAATGCCACGGTGCAGGGCAGCTTCTACGACGAGGTGCTGGTGGGCGGCGCCGGCCTGGCCGTGGGTACGCCGGTGAGCTACCAGCTGGTGGTCAGGCTCAGCGGCACGGTCAGCCACCCCAGCTTTGAGAGCGGCGCCAACCTGTATGCGGTGGCCATGGCCGAAGCCCGCCTGCGCGACAGCAGCAGCGGCCAGGAAGTGAGCCTGAAGTGGGACGCGGCCGAGCAGGCCACCGGCGTGTACACGCTGACGCTGCCCACCACCGTGGGCCACACGCTGTCCATCCAGGGCATGCTGTTCGCCGACACCCATGTCGAGGCCGGCGCGCTGATCGGCCGCCATGCCGAGGTGGACTTCTACCACTCGGCCGGCTACCACCTGGCGCCCTCGGTGGCCGGGCTCAACACCATCGGCGCCAGCGGCACCGACTTCCTCGCGCCGGTGCCTGAACCCGCAACCACCCTGCTGTGGTGCAGCGGTCTGGGGGCGCTGGCCGTGCTGCGCGGCCGGCGCCGCCTCCTCACGCTTCCTTCCCCCGCCCTGGAGAGCTGACCATGTCCTGTTTCCGTCCCCCGCGGCTTGCCGCAGCCAGCGCGCTGATCGGTGCCCTGGCGCTCGGTCCCGCCCAGACCTGGGCGCAGAACACGTCGCTGATGGTCACCACCACGGTGACCTCGGTGATGACCTCGCCCGCGCCCCGTGAGGACCACAGCCGGCCCACCTACCTCACCCTGTTCGACTCCCCCGACGCCGCCCAGCTGCAGGTGATGGACGACCGCATCACCACCTCCAACGGCGGCACGGCCGAGGTGAAGTTCCTGGGCCGCATCGGCCTGCTGAAGGCGTATGCCGCGGCCAGCCACCCGTACTGCTGCACCATCGGCGGCGAGCTGGTGACCAGCGGCTTCAGCAATGCCACGGTGGACGCCGGCTTCACCGACACCGTGGCCGTCACCGGGGCCGGCCTGAGCGAAGGCACACCGGTGCAGTACACCGTGGGCCTGCGCATCAACGGCAGCATCAGCAGCCCCAGCTTCGAGATGGGCGGCCACGTCGGCGTTTACGGGGCGGCCGAGGTGCGGCTGGAAGACAAGATCACCCGCGAAACGGTAAGCCTGCGCTGGAACGCGGCCAGCCAGTCCCCCGGCCTGTACCTGCTGACGCTGAACACCCAGGTCGGCCACGATCTGGGCATCACCGGCTACCTGAACGTGGGCGCCAGCGTGGACAGCTCGGCCACCACCACGCGCAGCGGCGTGGCCGACTTCTACCACTCGGCCGCCTACAGCCTGACGCCGTCGGTGGCCGGGCTCAACACCACCGGCGTCAGCGGCACCAACTTCCTGGCGCCGGTGCCTGAGCCGGCCAGCTGGGCCTTGATGCTGCTGGGGCTGGGGGTGCTGGTGCGCATAGGTCGGGTGGGCAGGGCCATGGCACATGTCGATCGCAATGCCTCCTCGTGCTGAGCGGTGCGGACAACTCTGAAGCCCACTTCGAAATGTCAATGGCGGTCTGCTCAACTGCAGTGCGTGTAGTCTCTATCGGTGCATCTTTTGATCGTTGCTGATCAATTGCATTGAACCTGCGTTTGCAGGCGGCTATCCGGACTGAACATTGACATGAGCCCACGAACCAGACGCCTCGTACAAGCAGGTCTTTATGAAGTCATTGCGGTGGCTGTCGTGGGGCCTGCGCTGGGACTGATTTTTTCGGAGTCCTTGGCATCGACGGTGGGCCTGGCGGTCTTCATGTCGACCGTGGCAGTGGCATGGAACTACGTCTTCAATGGGTGGTTCGAGCGTTGGGAGTCCAGGCAGGCCGTCAAGGGCCGCACCTGGCGGCGCCGTCTGGCCCATGGCCTCGGTTTTGAAGGGGGTCTGGTGATCACGCTGGTGCCCGTCATGGCCTGGTGGCTCAACACGACCCTGCTGCACGCCTTCGTGGCGGACCTGGGTGTGCTGGCCTTCTTCTTCGTTTATGCGGTGGTCTTCACCTGGGCCTTCGACCGCGTGTTCGGTTTGCCGGCGTCGGTGGCGCCCTCTTCACCCGCTGCATATCGATAGCCTGTTTTCTCACTCGGCACCCGCGCGCCCGACCCATAGACTTTGGCGCAGCAGGCCGGTGTTCCCGCGGTGACCGGGCCCATCGGCTCCTTCTGACATCGGGTACGTCGAATGGGTCGAGTGATGCGCAAGCAGCAGCGTGAATTGAAGGCAGTGTCAGCCGGCGTGGCCTGGCTGGTCAGCAGTTTGGCGGCGGCGCAGACGCCCGACGCGCCAGCCGCGCTGGAGCGGGTGGAGGTCACGGCGCAACGCCGCGTGGAATCGGTGCAGAGCGTGGGCGTGGCCATCAGCGTGCTGTCCGGTGACGAGCTGGCGGCGCGCGGCGTCACCAACGTCAACAAGCTGCAGAACGAGCTGCCCAGTCTGGAAATTGAGCCGGCCTTCGGCAGCGGACAGCCGCAGTTCCGCATCCGCGGCATCGGCTTCCAGGACTACGGCAGCAACAACGCGTCGGCCGTCAGCCTCTACGTCGACGAGGTGGCCTTCGGCTATCCGGTGCAAACCCAGGGACTGCTGTTCGACCTGGAGCGTGTGGAGGTGCTGCGCGGCCCGCAGGGCACGCTGTACGGCAAGAACACCACCGGCGGTGCCATCAACCTGCTCACCCGCAAACCGACCCAGACCCGGGAGGGCGGCTTTTCACTCGGCTATGGGTCGAACCAGGCCAGGTCGGCCCAGGGCTATCTGTCCGGCCCTTTGAGCGAGAGCCTGCGGGGCCGCCTCTCGCTGGCCACCGAGCAGGGCGGCGCCTGGCAGAGCAACCGCCTCACCGGTGCCAAGCTGGGCGACAAGAACATCGTGGCCTTGCGCGGCCAGCTGGAACTGGACGTCACGCGCGACCTGAAGGCCCATCTGAGCCTGTCGCACAACGTCGACAAGTCGGACGTGGCCGGCCTGTACCTGTTCACCGCCCGCCCGTCCTATGGCTATGCCGCCGACCGCGACCGCAGCAAGACCGGTTGGGGCCTGGCGCCGGATTTCGCCACGCTTGTCGGCGTCGGTGCGGACAGCGCCCCTTCGCGCGACAACAGCGCCACCCAGGTGGCGCTGACGCTGAACTGGGACCTGGGCGCCACGCGCCTCACCAGCATCAGCAGCCACCAGCGGTTCGACCGCCGCGAACTGGGCGACTGGGACGGCACGCCGATCAACCATTCCGACGTGTTCTGGAAGGACAAGGCCAGCATCACGACCCAGGAGCTGCGACTGGCCTCCAACAAGACCGCTGCGTTCAACTGGGTGCTGGGCGCCTACTACGCCAAGGAGCAGCTGGACGAGGATTGGTACACCGACTTCCGCCGCGACTTCGGCGTCATCACGCGCACGAAGTACACGCAGTCCGGCAAGACCTGGGCCCTGTTCGGTCAGGCCGACACCCTGCTGGCGCCTGACCTCAAGCTGGTGGCCGGCCTGCGCCGCGAGAAGGAAGAACGCGGCCTGCGCGACTTCAGCACCACCTTCACCAACATCCCGGGTTCGGGCCTGACGGGTCTGTCCAGCTCGCTCGACACCGGCAACACCTCGGGCAAGCTGGCGCTGGAGTACCAGGTGGCGCGCGAGCAGCTCGTCTACGTCTCGCTGAGCCGCGGCATCAAGTCGGGTGGCATCACGGCCCACAACACCTTCGATCCGGCGGCGCTGGGTGCCTTCCAGCCCGAGAAGCTCAACAGCCTGGAGCTGGGCTACAAGGCCGACCTGAACCGCACGCTGCGCCTGAATGCGGCGCTGTTCCACTACGACTACCGCAACCAGCAATTCCAGGATGTCATCACCTCCAACACCGGGGCCCTGGTCGGCAAGATCGTCAACATCCCGCGGTCCGCGGTCCGCGGTGGCGAGGTGGAGCTGCAGTGGCGCCCGCTGGCCGGGCTGACCATCGGCCAGGCCATTGGCTACAAGCACGCCACCTTCAAGGACTTCAAGTCGGTGCTGCTGGGCGATCTGTCGGGCCACGATCAATTCCTGCCCAAGCTCAGCTATGGCGGCAACGTCTCCTACGCCTGGAGCACCCAGGGCTATGCGTTCAAGCTGGCGGGCGACTACAGCTACCGCAGCAAGTACGAGTCGTGGCTGAACCGCCTGAATGTCGACGGTGGCAACGTCTACGACATCCCGGCCTACTGGCTGGCCAATGCACGACTCGAAGTGTCCAAGGCCGGCGCGCCGTGGCAGCTCAGCCTGGTGGTGCAGAACCTGTTCGACCGGCGATACGACCTGACGCGCAACTTCTTCGGCAACCGCCCCGCCACCCAGGACGACCTGAACGTGGCTGCAGCCGGCCAGCCGCGCACGGTGGGCGTCACGCTCAGCTACGAGTTCTGAGCGCCCCAGGGCCGGGCTGCGCCCTCAGGGCAGCGTGTCCAGGAAGGCGCGCAGGTCGGCGGCCGATCGGGCCGGGATCTCGCGCTGCGGCAGGTGGCCCACCTGGGGATAGGTGATCAGCCGCGCACCGGCAATGGCGGCGGCGAACTTGCGGCTGTTGTCCACCGGGATCAGCGGGTCGTACTCGCCGTGCATCACCAGCGTCGGCAGCCGGATGGCGGCCAGCTTCTCGGCCGTGGCCTGTGAATGGCTGCCGGGCGGTACCGACATCAGGATGGGCCGATGGCCCGGGTACAGCTGGTAGTCGGCCCAGCGCTGCACCACCGCCTCGGTGATCAGGCCCTTGTCGTAGACCTGGGCCTTCAGGCCCTGGGCGATCAAGGGCTTGTTGTCGATGCGTGCCAGCACCCAGCGCCCGATCGGGTGCTGCAGCACCCGGAAAGCCAGCGAGGGGCTTTGCCCCTGGGTGGGGGCCGGCCAGCCCGCTGCGGCCACCAGCACCAGCGCACGCAGCTGCTGGGGCGCCAGCAGCGCCACCTTCCAGGCCACGCCGCCGCCCATCGAGTTGCCCGCCAGCACGAAGGGCGGCAGCCCCAGTCGCGTGGCCACATCCACCACCAGGGCGGCCAGCGCGTCGGCGTCCAGCAGGTAGTCCGCGGGCGCTGCGCTCAGCCCGTGGCCGGGCAGGTCCAGGCTGATGACGCGGTAGCGGTCCTGCAGCGCCTGGCCCCAGGCTTCCCAGGTGGCGTACGAGTCGCCATAGCCATGCAGCAGCACCAGCACCGGCCGCAAGCGGTCGCCCTGGTCGCGGTAATGCAGGCGCAGGCCGCCCGGCAGTTCGATGAAGTGATCGTCGGCGCCCGCGTATCGGCGTTCCAGCTCGGCCGCGGGGCGGTCCGGCGTGCGCAGGTAAAGCCAGACCGCGGCCAGGCCGACGCTGAGCAGCACGACGATCAGGAGGAGGGCGTAGGCCAGGGTTTTGAGCATGCGTGTACGGTGCCGATGTGCCATGGAAACGGCGGCCAGCTTAGGGCGGGCGAGCGCCCGCCCGAAAGAAGAAAGCCGACCATCGACATGCGGAGTCTGGCCCGGCGTGGGCTGCCTTCGCTAAACCAGCTCCCGCCCAATCGCCCCCACCAGCCCCAGCACCTGCTGGTGGATGGCCTGGCCGCGTTGCTGCAGGCTGGGCTCGTCTTCGTGCGCCAGCACGGCGGTTTCGAAGTCGTGCAGCTGCTGCACCAGCGCGCCCGCGCCGATGCTGGCGCAGGCGCCGCGCAGCGAGTGGCTGGCTTGTCGGCGCGCATGGGCCTGTGCGGCGGGGTCCTGGGGGTCGGCGGCCACCAGCAGCTGGGGCATGCCGGCCTGGTAGGTGGCGGCAAACTGGCGCAGCACCTGGGCCAGGCCGGGCAGGTTGTCGCCCATGTGGCGCATCGCCACCGTGATGTCCAGGCCTTCGATGGCGGCCAGGCGCATGTCCAGCGGGCGCTCCGGGGGCGCGTCGGCCGAGGTGGCGGCGTGCGACAGCGCCAGCGTGGGAATCAGCGGCCGGCGCGGCAGCCAGCGCAGCAGCGTGGCGTACAGCTTCACCGGGTCTACCGGCTTGGCCAGGTGGTCGTTCATGCCGGCCTCCAGGCAGGCCACGCGGTCTTCGCCGAAGGCGTTGGCCGTCATCGCGATGATGGGCAGGCCACGGCCCAGTTCGGCGCGGATGGCGCGCGTGGCCTCCAAGCCGTCCATCACCGGCATCTGCATGTCCATCAGGATGGCGTCGTAGTCGCGGTGACGCACCAGGGCAAGCGCGCGGGCGCCGTTCTCGGCGGTTTCCACGGCCAGGCCGGCGGCGCGCAGCAGCTGGTGCGCCACTTCCTGGTTGACGGCGTTGTCTTCCACCAGCAGCACGCGCTGGCCGGCATGGTGGCGGCGCAGCAGGGCTTCCTGCTCGCTGGGGCTGGCGCCGTCCAGGGTCAGCACCTCGCTGCGCGGGCGCAGCACGCGCACCAGCGCATCGTGCAGGGCCGAGGCGGTGATGGGCTTGACCAGCACCGCGTCGTAATGGGCATGGCGCGCCTCCTGCCACATCGGCGCTTCATCGAAGGCGGTGACCAGGATGCTGGGCGGCATGCCGTCGTCCAGCATCGCGCGCAGCTGCTGCAGCGTTTGAATGCCGTCCAGCGGCGTCATGCGCCAATCGATCAGGAACACGTCGTAGGGCCGGCCCGCCTTCATGCGCGCCTGCACCTGGCGCAGCGCGGCTTCGCCATCGGCCAGGCCTTCGACTTCCAGGCCGAAGTCGCTCAGGCGGTCTTCGATGGCCTGGCGGGCTTCGGGCAGGTCGTCCACCACCAGCGCGCGCAGGCCGCGCAGCAAGGGGGGCGCGGCGCGGTCGCCGGCCTCGGCGGCACGGCCCAGCCAGGCGGTGAACCAGAAGCGGCTGCCCTGGCCGGGGCTGCTTTCCACGCCCACTTCGCCGTCCATCAGCTCGGCCAGGTGGCGGGTGATGGCCAGGCCCAGGCCGGTGCCCGAATGCCGCCGCGTGGCCGAGGCATCGGCCTGCTCGAAAGCATGGAACAGGCGCGCCTGGTCGGCCAGCGCGATGCCTTCGCCGGTGTCGGCCACCTCGAAGCGCACCTGCAGCCGGCGCCGGTCTTCGGCCATCAGCTCGGCCTTCAGGCGCACCCAGCCCTCGTCGGTGAACTTGACCGCATTGCCCAGCAGGTTCACCAGCGCCTGCGACAGCCGCGTGGGGTCGCCGCGCAGCCGGGCGGGCAGGTGGTCGGTGTCCAGCACCAGTTCCAGGCCCTTCTCGCGGGCGCGGTCGCCCACCAGGTCGAAGGCGCTGGTCACCAGCGCGTCCACCGAGAACTCCACGTCTTCCAGCACCATCTTGCCGGCCTCGATCTTCGAGAGGTCGAGGATGTCGTTGATCAGCTGCAGCAGGTGCTTGGCCGCGCCGTCGATCTTGGTCAGCCGGTCGTGCTGCAAGGTGTCGCGGGTGTCGCGCGACATCAGGTGCGTCAGGCCGATGATGGCGTTCATCGGCGTGCGGATCTCATGGCTCATGTTGGCCAGGAAGGCGCTCTTGGCGCTGGTGGCCGATTCGGCCTGCGCGGCCCGCGCTTCCAGTTGCCCATTGAGCCAGGCCAGCTGCGTCTGCGCCTGGCGCAACGCCGTGATGTCGGTGATGGCCACGAAAAAGCCCTGCTGCTGGCCATCGACCCAGTGCGGGATGTAGCTCAGCAGCGCGTCCACGGTGGCGCCGTCGGCGCGCACGATCTGGCGCTGGTAGTCCTGCCGCTCGCCTTGCAGCGCCCGCAGGATGTAGGGCTCGGCCGCGGCATAGGCCTCGGGGCTCACCAGGTCGCGGGCGCGCATGCCCACCACTTCTTCGGGGCCGCGGCCGAACCAGTCGCGGTAGGCCTGGTTGGCAAAGCCGCAGGTCATGTCCATGCGCCAGTAGCCGATCACGCCCGGCACGCTGTCGGCCACCAGGCGGGTGAAGCGCTTGGCTTCCACCAGCTCGGTGATGTTGGTGGCGATGAAGAACCAGCCTTCCACCTCGCCGTTGCGGCGCTCGGGCAGGCGGTACACCCAGAAGTGCCCGACACGGCCGCCGGGGTCGGTCATGTCGAGTTCCATCTCGATCGGCTCGCCGTCCAGCACCCGCCGGATGGAGCCCAGCTGGCGCTGCAGGGTTTCTTCGCCCAGCACCTCGGGCACGGTGCCGCCGATGCATTCTTCGCGCCGCAGGCCGAACCAGTCGAGGTAGGCACGGTTGGCAAAGCGCAGCCGCAGGTCGCGGCCCCAGTAGGCCAGCAGCGTGGGTTGCGCATCCAGGATGTCCTGCGTGAAGCGCTCGGCCTCGCGCTGCGCGGCCAGGGCCTGCTGCAGCTCGCGCGTGCGCTCGTTCACCAGCTCTTCCAGGCGGTCGCTGGCCAGTTGCTGCTCGGTGATGTCCACCAGCGTGACCACGGCACCGGTGACCCGGCCGCCGTCGATCAGCGGCTCGGCGTTGGCGCGGTACAGGCGCTGGCCCTGGCCGAAGTAGTCGGCCGCCACCACCATGCCACGCTGCGGCTGGCCGCTGGACATCGCCCGGCGGCTGGGGCTGTCGGCGGGATCGATCGGCCCGCCGCCCGGGTGCTGCAGCGGCCAGCGGACGCTGAGCACCTGGCCCACCGGATCGAAGCCCTCGTCGGCGGCGGCGCGGCCGCCCAGCAGCCGGCGGGCCGCGGCATTGCAGTCCACCACGCGGCCATCGACGTCGACGGTGATCACCGCCTCGGCCAGCGCCGACAAGGTGCTGCGCCAGCGCTCGGCGCTGGCCTGCAGCGCATCGCCGGCCTGGGTGCGGGCCCGTTCGGCGCGGAGCATGGCGCTCCACAAGCCCAGCAGCAGCAGGCCCGACAGCACCAGCGTGGCATCGAACACCTGCGACAGGCGCTGGTTGTCGGCGCGGTCCTGCGCCTGCACCTGGGTGTCGATGGCCGCCAGCTGCTCATGGATCTCGTGCAGCGCCAGCTGCGCCTGCACCAGCCCGTCGCCGGGCGGCTCGGCGGTGGCGGGCAGGGCCCGCAGCCGCTCGACGGCGCCCAGCAGCGCATCCACCCGCGCCACTTCGCCGGGCGTCTGCGCCACGCGGCGCAGCGTGTCGGCGGCGCGCCGCAGCAGGGCCTCGCCCTG
>NZ_CAXFDV010000806.1:0-2921 GCF_964001545.1 uncultured Aquincola sp. | reverse complement strand
CGGCGCCACCGGCCGGAAGTCTTCGCGGTCCTTGAGTTCATTGATGCGCGCCTGCATCTCGGCATGCAGCGGCGAGGCGATGATGGACCGCGCGCCCAGCGCCCGCGGACCGAATTCCATGCGCCCCTGGAACCAGCCGATGACCTGGTCTTCAGCCAGCAGTTGGGCCACCTCCTGCGCCGGCTGGGCCATGCGGCGGTAAGGCAGCTTGGCCCACTTCAGCTCGGCCTCGATGGCCTCGTCGCTCCAGTCGGGGCCCCAGTAGGCGTGGGTCATGGTCCATTGGCGCGGCGCCAGCTTCACCGGCTGGCCTTGCGGCGCCGCGGGCAGCTGCGGCGGCCGGGCGCTGCCTTCGGCCCGCGCGCGGCTGTCGATCCACAGGGCCGCGCCCAGCGCGGTGCCGGCGTCGCCGGCGGCGGGCTGCACCCACACTTCGTCGAAGATGCCGGCATCGCGCAGCCGCGCGTTGGACACGCAGTTCAAGGCCACGCCGCCAGCCATGGCCAGCAGCCTTTCACCGGTGGCTTCACGCAGCCAACCGGCCAGCTTCAACGTGGTTTGCTCCAGCAGGGCCTGCAAGCTGGCGGTGAGGTCGAAGTGGTGCTGCTCCAGCGGGCCGCCCCGCTCACGCGCCGGGCCCACGAGGTTCACCAAGTCGATGCTGTCGATGCGGTACTGGCCGTTGTCCAGCAGCTGCAGGTGCTCCTGCAGCAGGCCCAGCCATCGCGGCTTGCCTTGCGCGGCCAGCGCCATCACCTTGTACTCGTCCGACGAGGCCAGAAAGCCGAGGTGGGTGGTCACATGCTCATACAGCAGGCCCAGCGAGTGCGGCACCTGCACCTCGCCCAGCGCGGTGTAATGACCATCGCGGTAGACGCCATAGGTGCTGGTGGCGCGTTCGCCGCGGCCGTCCAGCGTCATCACCGCGCAGCGCTCGAACGGCGCGGCCAGGAAGGCGCTGGCCTGGTGGCACAGGTGATGCGCCACATGGTGGAAGGTGAAGGGCCCGTCGAAGCGCGCGCCCTGAAAGCGCTTGCCCAGGTGGTGCGGCGCACCGTCCACCAGTTGGCGAGAGGCATTGAGCACATAGGCCGCGAACAGCGGGTCCCACGGGTTCTCCCACTGGGGGTCGGGCCGGGCTGAAGGAATGAGCGGCAGCGTGATGGTGTCGCCCTGCAGCCGCCCGTCGAGGAACAGGTGGGCGTCGAAGCTGTAGGCCACCGCATCCACGTCGGTGAGCTTGAGCCCGGCACGCGCCAGGCAGAAGTCGATGGCGTTGAAGGGCAGCTCCCAGGCGCTGAACGGCACCGGCCGCTTGGCATGCTTGATGCGCGAGAACCGCTCTTCCTCCGCCGCGGCGCACAGTTGCCCGTCGATGACAAGCGCGGCCGCCGAGTCGTGGAAAGCCGCGTTGATGCCCAACGTGATCATGGATGACGCTCCTTGGTGTGATGCGCGGCGGTGGCAAGGCACATGCCGCGCGGAGCGTCAGCCGGGGTGGCTACTTGCCGGGCTGCTTGCTCTCGGTCTCGCCGGCTTCGTCGGGTTGGTCGGTCTTGCCCGCGGACGACGACTGGCTGGGCTTGAGTTCCCAGTCCACGTCGTCCTTGTCGGTGCTGGTGCGCCGCTCGGCATTGATGGCGGCTCCGGGCGAGATGGGATCGCTGGCCGGAAAGGTCTGGTCCAGCGATTCGTCCAGCAGCTCCTGGTAGGTGGGCACGCGGTCCTTGTCCTTGCCTTCGGCCCGGCTGTCGTCCTTGGCGGGCTTGACCTGCTTGTCGATCAGGTCCTGCTTGTCGGTGGGGTTCATCGTCATCTCCTTGGCCGCGCAGCGGCACGGCCTTGCGGCAACGGCCGTACCCGCTGGCGCCTCAGATCGCGCCGACGCTGCCGGTGACGGGCAGCACGATGCCGGTGACGTAACCCGACATCACGGGCGATGCCAGGTACACATAGGCGGGGCTTAGCTCTTCGGGCTGGGCGGCGCGCTTCATGTCGGTCTGCTGGCCGAACTCGGCCACCTGCTCGGCCGGGGAATCGGCCGGGTTCAGCGGCGTCCACACCGGGCCGGGGGCCACCGCATTGACGCGGATGCCCTTGCTCACCAGGTTCTGCGCCAGCGACTTGGTGAAGGCATGGATCGCGCCCTTGGTGGTGGCGTAGTCCAGCAGCCTGGCGCTGCCCTTCAAGCCCACCACCGAGCCGGTGTTGATGATGGAGGCGCGCTGCTTGAGGTGCGGCACCGCCGCCCGCGCCATGTGGAAGTAGCCGGCGATGTTGGTCTGCAGGGTTTCCTGCAGCCGCTCGTCGGTGATGTCTTCGATGGACTGCGCATGCTCCTGGAAGGCCGCGTTGTTCACCAGCACGTCGAGCCGGCCGAAGGCCTTGACCGTCTCGGCCACCGCCTGCTGGCAAAAGCCGCTGTCCTTCACGTCGCCGGGCAGCAGCAGGCAGCGGGTGCCTTCGGCTTCCACGCAGCGCTTGGTTTCTTGCGCGTCTTCGTGCGAATTGAGGTAGACGACGGCCACGTCGGCACCCTCGCGGGCGAACAGCACCGCCACCGCG
The DNA here is from genome assembly GCF_964001545.1 of uncultured Aquincola sp. Lineage (NCBI taxonomy): Bacteria > Pseudomonadati > Pseudomonadota > Betaproteobacteria > Burkholderiales > Sphaerotilaceae > Aquincola > uncultured Aquincola sp. Next base: position 356 of record NZ_CAXFDV010000806.1, on the reverse strand, counting down.
CGGCCGATGCCCGAGTCGCCACCGGTGATCAAGGTGGCCATGCCTTGCAGCTTTTCGCTGCCTTTGTAGTCGGGCGCCATGAAGCGCGGCTGCAGCTGCAGCTCGGCCTCGGTGCCGGGCTTGTCCTGGTGCTGGGCGGGCAGCTCGGTAGGCTGCTCGCGGGCGCCGGCCTGCACGCCTGGCGGCTTCTCGTCTTTGCCGCCTGGCTTGGACTGGCGGGCGTCCTTGGCGTCCTGCTCCTGCTGGATCTTCAGGTGTCGGTCGGTGGTGTCCTGCGTGCTCATGGATGCTCCTGAAAAGGGTGGCGCCAACCCGTGTGCGCCTTGAGCACCTCAGCGGCAAGGGGCGTTCCCGTG
>NZ_CAXFDV010000805.1:0-5056 GCF_964001545.1 uncultured Aquincola sp. | reverse complement strand
CTCAGCCATGGCCGGCCTGGCCGCTTTCCAGCGCAGCCAGCTGTTCGGCGGCCTGTGCGGCCTGCAGCGCGGCGATCACGTCGTCCAGGTCGCCGTCCATCACCGCGCCTAGCTTGTACAGCGTCAGGTTGATGCGGTGGTCGGTGATGCGGCCCTGCGGAAAGTTGTAGGTGCGGATGCGATCGGACCGATCGCCGGTGCCCACCAGGCTCTTGCGGGTGGCCGCTTCCTTGGCGGCGCGCTCGCCCTGCTCCTTGTCGCGCAGGCGGGCGGCCAGCACCGCCATGGCCTTGGCCTTGTTGCGATGCTGCGAGCGGTCGTCCTGGCATTCGGCCACCAGGCCGGTGGGCAGGTGGGTGATGCGGATGGCGCTGTCGGTCTTGTTGATGTGCTGGCCACCGGCGCCGCTGGCGCGGAAGGTGTCGATCCGCAGGTCGGCCGGGTTGAGCTGCACCTCTTCGGCCTCGTCGGGCTCGGGCATCACCGCCACCGTGCAGGCGCTGGTGTGGATGCGGCCCTGGCTCTCGGTCACCGGCACCCGTTGCACGCGGTGGCCGCCCGACTCGAACTTCAGGCGTTCGTACACCCGCTCGCCTTCCACGCGGATCACCACTTCCTTGTAGCCGCCCAGTTCGGACTCGCTTTCGCTCATCAGCTCGGTGCGCAGGCCCTGGCGTTCGCACCAGCGCAGGTACATGCGGGCCAAGTCGCCGGCGAACAGCGCCGATTCGTCGCCGCCGGTGCCGGCGCGGATTTCCAGGAACGCATTGCGTGCGTCGTCGGGGTCGCGGGGCAGCAGGGCGGTCTGCAGTTCGGTCAGCAGGCGCTGCAGGTCGGCCTGGGCACCGGTGATCTCTTCGCGGGCCATCTCGGCCATCTCGGCGTCGGCCAGCATCTCCTGAGCGGCGGCCAGGTCGCGCTCGCGCTGCTGGTACTGCTGGAAGCGGCCGACCACGCCGGCCACTTCGGCCTGCTCGCGCGAGAGGGCGCGGTAGCGCTTCATGTCGGCGGCCACCTGCGGGTCGGCCAGGTTGGCATCCAGCTCGGACAGTCGCATCACGAGTCGGTCGAGCGAGTAGCGCAGGGCGTCTTTCATGGGCGGGGGAGGGAATACGGCGGCCTGCATGCAGGCGGGGACAGAAGGAGCGGCGGGATGCAGGTCGAGCCTGCGAGCCGGTGCTGCGGCGGTGGCCGCTGGCAGCGGACCCGCCATGCCGGCGCGGTGCGGTGAGCGCCGCTAACGGCCGCCGCTGCTGCCGGGCGTGCGGCTGCTGTGCCGCAGGAAAAGGCGCGAGATGGTTTGCGCGGTATGTTCGCGCTGGTCGGTGTCCGACGCATGCAGCTCGGCCAGGGCGCCGTGCAGCATCTTCTGGGTGAGCCCGCGCGACAGCGCTTCCAGCACCGCGTCCACGTCTTCGCCGCGGGCCAGCAGCTTGCGGGCGCGGGCCAGCTCGGCGGCGCGCCAGTCGTCGGCCTGGCGGTTCAGCGCCTGGATCAGCGGCACGCTGGCGCGCTGGTCGAGCCAGTGGGCAAAGCTCTGCACCCCGGCGTCGATGATCACCTCGGCCTGCTGCACCGCGGCCTGGCGCTTTTCGCCGGCCGACTGCACCAGGGTGCTGAGGTCGTCCACGGTGTACAGGTACACATCGTCCAGCCGCGCCACTTCGGGCTCAATGTCGCGCGGCACGGCCAGGTCGACCATGAACATCGGGCGGTGCTTGCGTTGCTTCAGTGCCCGCTCCACCGCGCCCAGGCCGATGATGGGCAGCGAGCTGGCGGTGCACGAAATCACCGCGTCGTACTCGTGCAGGCACTGGGGCAGGTCGGCCAGGCGCAGGGCCTGGGCGCCGAAGCGCGAGGCCAGCTTTTCGCCACGCTCGAGCGTGCGGTTGGCCAGGGCCATGGCCTTGGGCGTGCGGGCCGCAAAGTGCGTGGCGACCAGCTCGATCATCTCGCCGGCGCCGACGAACAGCACGCGGATGTCTTTCAGATCTTCGAACAGCTGGGCCGCCAGCCGCACCGAGGCGGCCGCCATGCTGATGGAGTGCGAGCCGATCTCGGTGGAGCTGCGCACTTCCTTGGCCACCGAGAAGGAGCGCTGGAACAGCTGGTGCAGCGTGGTGCCCAGGGTGCCCGCCGCATCGGCCTCGCGCACGGCCTGCTTCATCTGGCCGAGGATCTGCGGCTCGCCCAGCACCATGGAATCGAGCCCCGAGGCCACGCGGAAGGCATGGCGCGCGGCGGCGCGGTGCTCTTCCACATAGGTGTGCGACATCAGGTCGGCGCCGCTGACGCCGCCTTGGGCGGCCAGCCAGTCGATGGCGGGGCGCACCAGCTCGCGCACGCCGGTGGGCTCGGCGGCCACGTACAGCTCGGTGCGGTTGCAGGTGGACAGCAGCGCGGCTTCGGCGCCGCTGCGCTGCACGCGTTCGCGGAAGCCGCGCAGGGCCGGCGGCAGCTGCTCCGGCGTGAACGCAAACCGGCCGCGCAGGTCCAGCGGCGCGGTGTTGTGGTTCAGGCCGAGGGCAAACACACTCATAGGTACCGGATTATAAAATTGCCGTTCGCGCAGCGCGCTTGCGCTGCGTCAAGCCCCCCACGCCTTCTGCCACTGCCGATGGACTTTCTCGACGCCTTCTGGCAAGTGATGAACCTGTTTGCGCCCGCCCTGGGCGTGGGCCTGATCGCCGCGGGCGCCGCCAAGCTGCTGTGGCGGCGCGAGCTGGGGCGGGTGAGCTACCTGCGCCTGGCCTTGTGGGCCTTTGCCGCCGGGGCCGCGGTGCTGCTGGGCGGCCTGCTGCTGCTGGGGCAGGACGGCCGCATGGTGACCTACGGCACGATGGTGGTGGCGTGTGCGCTGGCGCTGTGGTGGGCGGGGTTTCTGAAGCAAAACCGCTAGACGGTTGGCGCACCCGGCGCGGGTTTTCAGCCCGCCGTCACCACCTCGGCCCGCAGCGAGTGCGGGTAAGCCTCGGTGATGCGCACGTCGATCAGCTGCCCGGCCAGCCGCGCCGGGCCGGCGAAGTTGACGATGCGGTTGCACTCGGTGCGGCCCATCAGCTCGCTGGCGTCGCGGCGCGAAGGCCCTTCCACCAGGATGCGCTGCACCGTGCCCACGCGGCTGTCGCTGATGCGGCGCACGTTGGCTTCCAGCGCGGCCTGCAGTTGCTGCAGGCGCTGCAGCTTCACCGCATGCGGCGTGTCGTCGTGCAGGGCCGCGGCCGGCGTGCCCGGGCGGGCACTGAAGATGAAGCTGAACGAGGCGTCGTAGCCGATGTCTTCCACCAGCTTCATCGTCTTGGCGTGGTCTTCGTCCGTCTCGCCCGGAAAGCCCACGATGAAGTCGGTCGACAGGCTGATGTCGGGCCGGATCGCGCGCAGCTTGCGGAGGGTGCTCTTGTATTCCAGCACCGTGTAGCCCCGCTTCATCGCGCCCAGGATGCGGTCGCTGCCGTGCTGCACCGGCAGGTGCAGGTGGTTCACCAGCTGGGGCACGCGCGCATACACGTCGATCAGCCGCTGCGTGAACTCGTTGGGGTGGCTGGTGGTGTAGCGGATGCGCTCGATGCCGGGCATCTCGGCCACGTACTCGATCAGCATCGCAAAGTCGGCGATCTCGGCCGTCTCGCCCATGCGGCCGCGGTAGGCATTGACGTTCTGGCCCAGCAGCGTCACTTCCTTGACGCCTTGCGCCGCCAGCTCGGCCACTTCAGTCAGCACGTCGTCGAAGGGGCGGCTCACCTCTTCGCCGCGGGTGTAGGGCACCACGCAGTAGCTGCAGTACTTGGAGCAGCCTTCCATGATGGAGACGAAGGCGGTGGCGCCTTCGGTGCGGGCGGGCGGCAGGTGGTCGAACTTCTCGATCTCGGGGAAGCTGATGTCCACCTGCGGCCGGCGCTCGCGGGTGCGGGCCTCGATCATCTGCGGCAGGCGGTGCAGCGTCTGCGGGCCGAACACCATGTCCACGTAGGGCGCGCGTTCGATGATGGCCGCGCCTTCCTGGCTGGCCACGCAGCCGCCGACGCCGATCAGCACGCCCTTGCTCTTGAGGTGCTTGACGCGACCGAGGTCGCTGAACACCTTTTCCTGCGCCTTCTCGCGGATGGAGCAGGTATTAAAGAGGATCAGGTCGGCCTCTTCCACGTCCTGCGTGGGCTCGTAGCCCTTGGCGGCCTGCAGCACGTCGGCCATCTTGTCCGAGTCGTACTCGTTCATCTGGCAGCCGAAGGTGCGGATGAACACCTTCTTCTTGGTGGCGGTGGTGCTGTTGGTCATGGCTTGGTCCAGGTTTTCGCGTCGGGGTTGAAGAGCCAGGTGGCAAGCTGCTGCTCGTTCACCGGCCAGGGCTTCATCGCCCGTTCTTCGGGGGTGAGGATCCACACGTCCTTGACCATGCCCAGGCCGTCGCGGGTGTAGTTCACGACGTACTTGGGCCCGGCCAGGCTGCCCGAGAGCTGGATCATGTTGTTGTCGCCGCGGATGCGCGCGCCCGGCGCCAGCGTGGCCGGCTGGCCATTGAGCAGCGCCTCGGGCGGTTGCGTGATCTGCAGCTCGCCGCGCAGGGCATTGGCGGGAAACTTGCGCTGCACCGCCTGGCCGAAGGCAGGCAGTGCCAGGGCCGCGGCCAGCAGGCCGACGGCAACACAGCGGGTCATGGTGTGGATCCAGGGGCTGTGCCGGCGGGCGGGATGCGCGCCGTGCGGGAAGCCGGGGATTATCGCAGGAGCGAACGTTCCGATGCGTCGGTCGCTGCCTGCTGGAAGCAGCCGCAGAAAGAAGAAAGCCCGCTGACCTTGCGGTAGCGGGCTTCCTGGGTTTGGTGGCGCTTCAGGGATTCGAACCCCGGACCTGCGGATTATGATTCCGTCGCTCTAACCGGCTGAGCTAAAGCGCCTTAGAGCCTCGCAGTATAGCGACAAATTTTGTGGCGTGTCCAGCGTCACGCGCGACAATCTGCGCATGTTCAGTTTTTTCAAGAAGAAGCCGCCCCCGCCACCGCCGGGGCCGCCCGCGGTCGACCTGCGCACGCTGCGGCCCGCGCCCCTGGCCACGCCCG
>NZ_CAXFDV010000804.1:0-10414 GCF_964001545.1 uncultured Aquincola sp. | reverse complement strand
TTCCCGGTCAACCCGGCCGGCTTCACCATCCACAGCGCCATCCATGCGGCGCGGCACGACGCGGCCTGCGTGCTGCACGTGCACTCGCTCAACGGCATCGCGGTGTCGGCGCAGAAGGGCGGCGTGCTGCCGCTGTCGCAGCAGTCCATCTTCGTGATGAACGCGCTGGGCTACCACGACTATGAAGGCGTGGCGCTGAACGAGGACGAGAAGCCGCGGCTGGTGCGCGACCTCGGCCGCAACACCTTCCTGATGCTGCGCAACCACGGCCTGCTGACGGTCGGGCGCACGGTGGCCGATGCCTTCCTGTCGATGTACCTGTTCGAGTCGGTGTGCACCATCCAGGTCCGGGCGCAGGCCGGCGGCGGCGAGCTGATCCACGTCTCGCCCGACATCATCGCCACCGCGCGTGAGCAGTCGCGCCAGGTCACCAAGGGCATGGGCCCGGGCGCGCTGGCCTGGCCCGGCCTGCTGCGCCGGCTGGAGCGTCAGATGCCCGGTTTCGACCGCTGAAGCCGCGGGGCCGCCCCCAGGTACCACTCCTTGGCCGCGGCGATGCGGCCAGCGGGCACGCCGCCCAGCTTGCGGCCCCAGCGCAGCGCCTCGGCGGCCGCCTCGCAGGGCGGCACCACCTCGTTGGCCAGGCCCATGCCGTGCAGGCGCCGGGCGCTCAGCGCCTCGGTCAGCCACAGCAACTGCATGGCCAGCGGGCGTGGCAGCTGCAGGCTCAACGCGGCGGCGGCTTCAGGCTGGGTCCAGGAAAAGCACGCGTCGTCGGCCGCGATCACCACGTCGCAGGCCAGCGCCAGCACGAAGCCGGCATCCACCGCATGGCCTTCCACTGCGGCGATGATGGGCTTGGGACTGCTGCGCATCACGTCCACCAGCGCCTCGAAGGCGGCCTGGAAGCCACCCGGCCCGGCTTCGTCGTGGCCGGCGGCATGGGCGTCGGCACCGGCGCAGAAATGCGCACCATCGCCTTGCAGCACGATGCAATGCACGTCGGGCGCATCGGCCGCGTTGTTGATGGCTTCGACGCCGGCGGCGCAGGCCTGGGCCGACAGGCGGTTGCGCGTGGCCGGGTCCTTCAGGGTCAGCAGCAGCGTGTGTTCGCGCCGTTCGGTCAGCAATTCGGAAGACATCGTCAAGACAGGCCCTGGACAGGCCGATAAGGGCTTGATCGATTGTGTCACGCACCCTTGACGCCACCCGGTGCGCGCAGGGCCGCATGCTAGAGTGATCTGTCCCCCTTCTGCCGTCTCGTCCCACCTCTTCCGACGCATGAGCGATGCCGGTGTTCGCCGCTGTTCCCGGGCTCCGGCCCATGGTCTGCCGCGCCTGACGGCGCTGGCCGCTGCCGTGCTCGTCACATCGGCGGCCGCCCAGCCCGCCGCTGCGCCTGTGCCTGCCACCGGCGCTGCCCCGGCCAGCCTGTCGGTCGCCAGTCCCACGGGGCCTGCGGCGGGCGCGACGCCCGACGCTCGCCTGGCCGAACTGGCCCGTGCGGTGGAACAGCTGCGCACGGCCGACGCCGGCCGCCAGGCCCAGACCGCCCAGCTGCAGGAACAGGTCAAGCACCTGCGTGGCCAGGTGGAATGGCACGAAGCCGTGCTGCCCTGGCTGGGCGCGGCACTGGCGCTGCTGGCCGGCGGCCTGGGCTTGACGGCCCGTGCGCTGCTGCGGCGCCCGCGCGCCAAGTCGGTGCCGGCCCAGGTGCCCGTGCCACCCCCGCAGGCTTCGGTGCCGCCGTCGGTCTCGGCCTCGGCTTCACGCCCGGGCAGCCTGCCGCGAGCGGGTGGGCAGGCCAGTGTGCCGCCGCCGGCCACGCTGCCGCCGCTGCCGCAGGCCGAGGCGCCCGCGCGCCCGCCCGCCTTGCCGCTGGGTGAGCGGCCCGAGTTCGTCAGCAGCACGCGGCCGGTGCCGCAGCTGTTTTCCATCCCCGACACGCCGGCGCCGCTGCTCAGCGCCGAAGCGCTGATCGACCTGGAGCAGCAGGCCGACTTTTTCCTGGCGCTGGGCCAGGACGATGCCGCGGTCGAGCGCCTGGTGGCCGAGCTGCGGACCGTCGATGGCCACAGCCCGATGCCCTGGCTGAAGCTGATGCAGATCCACCGCCAGCGTGACGACCGCGCCGCCTACCAGCGGGCGCTGGACCGCTTCCGCCAGCGGTTCGGCCCGCATGGGGCCGACTGGGAGCATGCCCACCATCCGCAGCGCGGCCTGGACGAATACCCCGAGGCCGTGGCCCGCCTGCAGGCGCTGTGGCCGCAGCCGCAGGACGCGATGACGCTGCTCGAGCGCCTGGTGGGCGGCTGCGAGCCGACGCTGGTGCTCACGCTGGCGGCCAGCCAGGACGCCTTGCTGCTGTACCAGCTGGCCCGCAGCCACATGCCGGGCGCCGAGCCTGCGCCCACGCCCGACGTGGACCTGCTGCTGCCGATGGACCCTTCCGGCAGCGCCAGCCGGCCGGCGCGGGCTGGCGCGGTCGACCTGGACCTGTCCAGCGGCCTGGCGCCGCTGTAAGCCCGGCGTTCAGAGCCTGGCCAGCCGCTCCAACGCGCGTTCCAGCGTCTCGTCCTTCTTGGCGAAACAAAAGCGCACGATGCGCTGCTCGAAGCCGTTGGCATAAAACGGCGACAGCGGGATCGCGGCCACACCCAGCTCGGTGGTCAGGCGGCGGCAGAAGTCGGCTTCGCTCACCGTGTCGTCGATGGCCGAATAGTCCACGCACTGGAAGTAGCTGCCCTCGCTGGGCAGCAGCTGGAAGCGGGTGTTGGCCTGCAACCCGGCGCGGAACAGATCGCGCTTGCGCTGGTAGAAGGCCGGCAAGTCGAGGTAGGGCGCCGCATCGGCCATGTAGCGGGCCAGCGCATGCTGCACCGGCGTGTTCACCGTGAACACGTTGAACTGGTGCACCTTGCGGAACTCGGCCATCAGCGCGGCCGGCGCGGCCACGAAGCCCACCTTCCAGCCGGTCACGTGGTAGGTCTTGCCGAAGCTGGAGACCAGGAAGGTGCGCGCCGCCAGCTCGGGGATGCTGGCCGCGCTGATGTGCGGCCGGCCGTCGAACACCATATGCTCGTACACCTCGTCGCTGATCAGCAGCACGTTGGTGGGCCGCAGCAGCGCGGCCAGCTGCTGCATCTCCTCGGCCGTCCACACCGTGGCGCTGGGGTTGTGCGGCGAATTGACGATGATGGCCCGCGTGCGCGGCGTCAGTGCCGCGGCGATCAGACCGAAGTCGGGCCGGAAGGTGCCGGGCGTCAGCGGCACGCGCACGATGCTGCCGCCGGCCAGCTCGATGTTGGGGCCGTAGCTGTCGTAGCAGGGCTCCAGCACGATGACCTCGTCGCCCGGGTGCACGCAGCACAGGATGGCGGTGAGGATGGCCTGGGTGGCGCCGGCCGTCACCGTGATCTCGGTGCCGGGGTCGTAGCGGTGGTGGTACAGCGTTTCCAGCTTGGCCGAGATGGCCTCGCGCAGCGCCGGCACGCCGGGCATCGGCGGGTACTGGTTCAGGCCCTGCTGCATGGCCTGGGTCACCGCGTCCACCAGCCTGGGGTCGCAATCGAAGTCGGGGAAGCCCTGGCCCAGGTTCACCGCCCCATGCTCCTGCGCCAGCGCCGACATGACGGTGAAGATGGTGGTGCCCACGTTGGGCAGGCGGCTGGGCACGGTCAAGGCGGTGGAAGCGTTGCTCATCGGGGTCACAGTTGGTAGTCGTCGGCGTCCTGCTCGCTGCCCATGGCGCGGCTGATCAGGCTGCGGTTGAGGCGGTCGCTCAGCAGCTCGGCGAACGAGTAGACGAAGTTGCGCAGATAGGCCCCGCGCTTGAAGGCCACATGCGAGATGTTCTGGCCGAACAGGTAGCCCAGCGGCCGCGTCACCAGCTCGCCGCCGGGCGGGTCGTCGCGCACCGCCATCTCGGCCACGATGCCCACGCCCAGGCCCAGGCGCACATAGGTCTTGAGCACGTCGGAGTCGATGGCCTCGAGCACGAAGTTGGGCGTGAGCCGGCGCTGGGCGAAGGCGGCGTCGATGCGGCGGCGGCCGGTGAAGGCGGCCTGGTAGCTCACCAGCGGCTCGGCGGCCAGCTGCTCCAGGGTGGGCCGTTCCACCGCGGCCAGCGGATGGCTGCTGGGCAGCACCAGCACATGCTGCCATTCGTAGCAGGGCAGGGTGACCAGGCCTTCGATCTCGTGGATCGATTCGGTGGCCATGCCGATGTCCGCGCTTTCGTCCAGCAGCATGCGGGCCACCTCGTTGGGCGTGCCCTGATGCATGCTCACGTTCACCTTCGGAAAGCGCTTGCGCAGCGCGGCCACCGGCTCGGGCAGCATGTAGCGGGCCTGGGTGTGGGTGGCGGCGATCGAGAGCGTGCCCGCATCCTGCAGGCTGAACTCCTCGCCGATGCGCTTCAAGTTGCCCACCTCGCGCATGATGATGTCGATCGACTTGAGCACCTGCAGCCCCGGCTCGGTGATGCGCTTGAGCCGCTTGCCGTGGCGGGTGAACACGTCCACGCCCAGCTCTTCTTCCAGCTCCAGGATGGCCTTGCTGACCCCGGGCTGCGAGGTGTGCAGGGCCTTGGCCGTCTCGGTGAGGTTGAGGCCGCGCCGCGCCGCTTCCTGCACGAAGCGGAACTGGTGCAGGTTCATGGCAGCCGGGCCGCGGCCGCGGCCATCGCGTCGATCACGTCGGGCATCTCGCCGATGGCGGGATGCAGCGTGAAGCGCACGCCGGCATGCTCGGCCTGCAGCCGTTCCATCAGCGCCGGCAGGTCCTTGCGCACATGGCCGCCCGCGCCCAGGAACAGCGGCAGCACGTCGATCTGCCGGCAGCCGCCGGCCACCAGTTCGGCCGCGGCCTGCGGCAGCTCGGGCTGCATGAATTCAAGATAGGCCAGGCGCACGGCCAGCTCCGGGCGCTGAGCCCGCACGCGCGCGGCCACGGCCTCGAAGGGTTCGGCCCAGCGGGGGTCGCGCGCGCCGTGGGCAAACAGCAGCAGGCCCTGGGCCGCCGCGTCGGGGGGCAGATCGCTCATCGGTACCTCACAAGCCAGGCAAAAGCCGCCAGCGACAGCAGCAGGTACAGCAGGCTGGGCGTGGCGGCCACCACCCAGGGTGTCCAGTTGCGCAGCAGCCCCAGGTGGCTGGCCACGTTGTTCAGCAGCACGAAGCTGATGCCCAGCAGGATGCCGCCGAACACCTTCAGCGCCACGCCGCCGCTGCGCGCGTGCAGGTAGGCGAAGGGCAGGGCCAGGCCCATCATCACCAGGCAGGCGAAGGGGTAGAGCGCCTTCTTCCAGAACAGGATGGCGTGGCGCTGGGCGGCCTGCTCCTGGTCGCTCAGGTGCATGCTGTAGCGCCACAGTTCCACGGTCGACATGGTGCTCACGGGCAGCACCGCCGCGGCCACCACGTCGCCGGTCAGGCTGGTGGGCCAGTCCAGGCGGGCATGCCGCTCGTCGGTGATGCGGGCATCGGCCACCTCGGCAGGCCAATGGGTCACCAGCACGTCTTGCAGCTGCCATTGACCGTCGCTCACGCGGCCGCTGGCGGCCGACAGGCGGGTCAGCAGCCGGCCGTCGGCGTCGAATTCGAAGATGCGGATGCCTTGCAGCACGCCGTTGGCGGTGGTGCGCTGCACGTTGACGGACACGTTGCGGTCGCCCTGCGGCGTGCTGCGCCGGTCCTTCAACCAGGCGCCGGCACGGCCCAGTTCACGGCCGCCCTGGCTGCGCGCCTGCACCTCCACCGCCTGCCGTTCCGAGGCGGGCGCCACATAGTCGCCCACCACGAAGGTGACCACCGCAAAGGCCGCGCCCAGCCCGGCCAGCAGGCCCAGTGCACGCCCGGGGCCCAGGCCGCCGGTGCGCAGGATGGTGAACTCCGACGACTGGGCCAGCCGCGACATGGCGTAGATGGCGCCGATCAGCACCGCGATCGGGAACAGCTCGTAGAAATGCCCCGGCATGTCGAGCAGGCCCGATAGCAGCGCCGAGGCCATCGTGTAGCCCGGCCGGCCCACCTTGTCGAGCTCGTCGACAAAGTCGATGAAGAAGAACAGCGACAGAAAGGCGGCCGCCACGAAGATCACCGCGCCCGAGATGTCGCGGTACAGCAGCCGGCGGACGGTTCTCATGCGGCGGCTCCGCTGCGGCGGGGGCCGAACAGGCGCAGCGTGGTGCCATGGTCACGCCACCACAGCAGGCCCAGGCCCACCACGAACATGCTGCCGTGCAGGGCCAGCAGCGCGCCGCCCAGCGACAGCCGGCCCGATGCAATCCAGGCCTGCGAGACGTTGATCAGGTTGTAGTACACGATGAAGCCCAGCAGGGCGAACAGCAGGTTCCAGTTGCTGGCCCGCCGCGGATTGGCCGCCGACAGGCCGATGCCCAGCAGCAGCAGGTTGCCCGCGCCCAGCAGCAGGCCGAAGCGCCAGCCCAGCTCGGCCTGGTTCTTCAGCGTGGGCGCGTTCATCAGGTCGACGGTGCGCATGGCCTTGGGCGGCTGCTCCTCGGCACGCTGCACCGAGCGTTCGTCGGCCAGCACGCGGTAGGTCTCGAAGCGCGACAGCGTGCGGTTGCCGGTGACCAGGTCGGTCTCATGGCGCTGGCCGCTTTCCAGCACCAGCCAGCGGCCGTCGTCCTGCGTTTCGAGCCGGCCGCTGCGCGCGGAGATCACCGACTCCTTCTTGCCGTCGTTGGTCAGCACGAACACGTTGCGGGCGTTGGGTGTCTGCTGGTTCTCGCGTTCGACGAAGAAGACGCGGCTGCCGTCGCGCGAGGTCTGGAACACCCCCGGCGTGACGCGCGAGAGGTCCGAGCGCTGCTGGTAACGATCGCGCAGCTCGGCGGAGTTGCGGTTGCCCCAGGGCCAGACGAACAGCACCAGCGCGGCCACCACCAGCAGCACCGGCCAGCAGGTGCGCAGCACCGGCTTGACGAAGCGCGACAGGCTGATGCCCGAGGCATTCCAGATCGCCATCTCGCTGTCGCGGTAGACGCGGCCCAGCGTGACCACGATGGCCACGAACAGCGACAGCGCCAGCATCGTCGGCAGATGCACCAGCGAGGTATAGCCCAGCAGCAGCGCCACGTCTTGCGGCGCAATGCTGCCGCCGGCCGCCTGGCCGATGGTGCGGATGAGCATGATCGTGAGGACGATGGTGACGATCACCACCAGCGTGGCGCCGAAGGACCGGGAGAGCTCTTTTCGCAGCGTCGTATCGAATAACATCGTGCGTTCTTCAAACCTGCGTGCATTATGGACTTCCGTTCCCAATCCATCGGCCCGTCGGGGCTCGCTTCTGTGGCTGCTGATGCGCTGCTGGTCGTGGTGGTCGGCGAAGCCGTGCCGGCCGGTCTGGACGCCAAGGTGGCCAGCCTGTTGAACGACGCCGTCGCGCAGGGCGACTTCGCCTTGAAGGCCGGTCGCAGCCTGTACATCCATCGCCCTGCCGGCTTCAAGGCGCCGCGGCTGGCCCTGGCGGCCGCGCCGGCGCCCAGCGTCAAGGCCTTCAAGGCCGCGGTGGCCGCGGGCGTGGCCAGCCTCAAGGCCCTGGGTGCGCGCCACCTGGCCGTGGCCTGCGCCGGCGCACCGCTGACGCCTGCCCATGCCGACGCGCTGGTCTCGGCCATCGGCGACGCGGTGTACCTGTACACGCAGACCAAGCCCAGCGCACCCCAGCCCTCCAAGCTGTCCAAGGTCACGCTGGTGTGCGCCAAGGAAGAAGCCACCGCGCTGCAGAAGGGCCTGGTGCGTGCCGCTGCGGTGCACGAAGGCGTGACGCTGGCACGTGAATGCGCCAACCTGCCCGGCAACGTGGCCACGCCCACCTTCCTGGCCGAGCAGGCCAAGACCATCGGCAAGCAGTTCGGCATGAAGGTGCAGGCCTTCGACCGCAAGGCGGTCGAGAAGATCGGCATGGGCTCGTTCCTGTCGGTGGCCCAGGGCTCGGACGAGCCGCTGCAGTTCATCGTCATGCAGTACCAGGGCGCCGGCAAGGCCGATGCGCCGGTGGTGCTGGTGGGCAAGGGCATCACCTTCGACACCGGCGGCATCTCGCTCAAGCCGGGCGCCGAGATGGACGAGATGAAGTTCGACATGGGCGGCGCGGCCAGCGTGCTGGGCACCATGCGCGCCATCGGCCAGCTCAAGCCCAAGGTCAACGTGGTGGCGCTGATCCCCGCGTGCGAGAACATGCCCAGCGGCCGTGCCATCAAGCCGGGCGACGTGGTCACCAGCCTGTCGGGCCAGACCATCGAGATCCTGAACACCGATGCCGAAGGCCGGCTGATCCTGTGCGATGCGCTGACCTATGCCGAGCGCTTCAAGCCCAAGGCCGTGGTCGACATCGCCACGCTCACCGGCGCCTGCGTCATCGCGCTGGGCCACATCCACAGCGGCCTGTTCACCGCCGACGACCAGCTGGCCGCCGACCTGCTGGCAGCGGCCGACAGCGCACTCGATTCGGCCTGGCGCATGCCGCTGGACGACGAGTACGGTGAGGGCCTGAAGAGCAACTTCGCCGACATGGCCAACATCGGCGGTCGCCCCGGTGGCGCCATCACCGCCGCGATGTTCCTCAAGCGCTTCACGGCCAAGTACCCGTGGGCGCACCTGGACATCGCCGGCACGGCCTGGAAGAGCGGCGCCAACAAGGGCGCCACCGGCCGCCCGGTGCCGCTGCTGACCCACTTCGTGCTGCAGCAGGCGCGCTGAGCGCCGCGCCGCAGCCCGCGCCGGCACCGTGCCCGCCACCGTCGAGTTCCACACCGGCATGGCCGACAAGATCGGCTTTGCCTGCCGGCTGCTGCGCAAGGCCTACGCCAAGGGCGCCCAGGTGGCGGTGACCGGTGCGCCCGAGGTGCTGCGCCAGCTCGACGATGCGCTGTGGCTGTTCGAGCCGCAGCAGTTTGTGCCCCATGTGCGGCTGAAGGCCGGGCAGGCCCCCGCGCCGCGCCTGGCTCGCACGCCGCTGTGGCTGCTGGACCCCGGCGCCGCCGCACCGCACCGGGAGGTGCTGGTGAACCTGGGCCCCGACATGCCCGCCGACCCGCAGGCCTTCCAGCGCGTGATCGAGCTGGTGGGCGCCCAGCCCGACGACCGCGATGCGGGCCGCCGCCGCTGGCGCGCCTATGAGGCCGGTGGCGCACAGATCGTGCACCATGCGCAAGGCGCCGCCGCAGGCGCCCAAGGAGCCGCCTGATGAGCACGATGTCCCGCTCGGTCCTGCCCACGCTGACGGAAGTCGTACGGGTGGAGCCGCCGGCTATGGGCCAACTGCCTGAGCCGCCGCTGCTCGACGCGGTGGTGGACGCCGGCCATCCGCCGCCCCCCGAGGAACAGCACCTCACCCAGCGCGTGCTGGCCGACGTGCAGCGCCAGATCGACCTGATGCTGGAGTACCGGCTGCGCGAGGCGCTGGCCCCGGCGATGGCGCGCCTGACCGAAGCGCTGGTGCACGAGGCCCGCAGCGAACTGGCCAGCACGCTGCGCGACGTGGTCGCGCGCGCCGTGGCCCAGGAGCTGGGCCGCCAGCGCGGCCGTTAAGGGTTTACACCCGTTTGTCATCGATACCCGCGCGGGCCACGTTCAGGGGCCACGCCGATCGGGTTTCCACTACACGTGGCACAGGCCCTGCTACAGGAAAGCGCTGGGCAGAACAGGCACTGTTTTGGAGTATCTTCTCGGCCGTTGAGAAACCCACCCATACCTCTCAACCCATCAATCGGAGAGTTTGAATGCAAGTCAAGATGAACGTGATCGTCGCCGCCGCCGCCGTGCTGTTCGCGGGCGCCACGAGTGCCCAGGAACTGGTGGTGAAGATCGGCCACGTCGGCCCTACCAGCGGCCAGATCGCTCACCTCGGCAAGGACAACGAAAATGGCGCCCGCATGGCCATCGACGAGCTGAATGCCAAGGGTGTCACCATCGGCGGCAAGAAGGCCAAGTTCGAGCTGCTGGCTGAAGACGATGCCGGCGACCCGAAGCAAGGCACCGCCGCCGCGCAGAAGCTGGTCGACAGCAAGGTCAACGGCGTCATCGGCCACCTGAACTCGGGCACCACCATCCCGGCTTCCAAGATCTACAGCGACGCCGGCATCCCGCAGATCTCGCCCTCGGCCACCAACCCCAAGTACACCCGCCAAGGCCTGAAGACCACCTTCCGCGTGGTGGCTGACGACGTGCACCTGGGTGGCACGCTGGGCAAGTACGCCGTGACCGAACTCAAGGGCAAGTCGATTGCCGTCATCGACGACCGCACCGCCTACGGCCAGGGCGTGGCCGACGAATTCGAAAAGGGCGTGAAGGCCGCCGGCGGCAAGACCGTGGGCCGCGAGTTCACCAACGACAAGGCGACGGACTTCACCGCCATCTTGACCAGCCTGAAGGGCAAGAAGCCCGAT
>NZ_CAXFDV010000803.1:0-24134 GCF_964001545.1 uncultured Aquincola sp. | reverse complement strand
GACTCGTCCAGGCGCATTGCCGACATCATCGGCACCATCGACGGCATCGCTTTCCAGACCAACATCCTGGCGCTCAATGCCGCGGTGGAAGCCGCGCGTGCCGGTGAACAAGGCCGTGGCTTTGCGGTGGTGGCCGGCGAGGTGCGTGGCCTGGCCAAGCGCAGCGCGGAAGCCGCGCGCGAGATCCGCGAACTCATCCAGTCCAGCGTGGAACGTGTGGCCGCCGGCACCGTCAAGGCCGACCGGGCCGGCGCCACGATGCAGCAGATCGTCGACGCGATCCGCCGTGTCAGCGACATCGTGGGCGAGATCAGCGTGGCCAGCCGCGAGCAAAGCGGCGGCGTGGTGCAGGTGGGCCAGGCCGTCTCGCAGATGGACGAGACCACCCAGCAGAACGCCGCGCTCGTGGAAGAGAGCGCGGCGGCTGCAGAACGATTGAGCCAGCAGGCCCGACAGCTGGCGCAGTCGGTGGCCGGCTTCAAGGTGTAGCCGGCCCCTCCCGGGGCCGGCGCGTGCGTCAGAACGCCACGTTCAGCTGGGCCTTGACGCCCGTCTGGCCGCCGTCGCCCAGCGCGGCGTCGATGGCGGCACCGGCCGTCACCGCATCGCTCAGGCGGACGCTGCCGGCCAGGCCCACCACCGCCTGCGTGCGCT
This sequence comes from uncultured Aquincola sp., assembly GCF_964001545.1. NCBI lineage: Bacteria > Pseudomonadati > Pseudomonadota > Betaproteobacteria > Burkholderiales > Sphaerotilaceae > Aquincola > uncultured Aquincola sp. The sequence continues at coordinate 23,480 of NZ_CAXFDV010000803.1, read as the reverse complement.
TGCGGCTCTCGTAGGTCACCGGGAACTGCACCGTGGTGTCGATGCCCAGCCGCGCGCCCTGCGTGCGGTTGCCTTCACCCAGCACCGTGCGCAGCGCGGCGTCGGCGGTGACGGTGGTCGCCTTGCCGCCCACCGCGCTCTTCCACTCGAACATGCTGCCCACGGTGGCCGTGGTGCGGCGGGTGCGGTAGTCGTCCATCACCAGGCGGTGGCTGGAGCCGGTCTCGGCAAAGCCGTCGACGTCGAAGCTGCCCCAGTCCACGCTCAGGTACGGCCGTGCCGTCACTTCGCGGCCCTGGAAGGCCTCGTACACCAAGCCGAAGTTGGCCGTGGTGCCGCCGCCGTCGGTGTCGCCGCGGGCTTCGCCCACCACCGCCGCGCGCTTCAGGTCGTAGCGGTAGCTGCCGTGGCCGATGCCGCCCAGCACCGTCAGGCGCTCGCCCAGGTTGCCCTTGGCATACAGGCGGAAGGCTTCGCCCTTGACGTCGCCGCTGCCGTACTCGCCGTCCAGGCTGCCATGGCTGGAGACCAGCGCGGCACCCAGGGCGAACGAAGGCGTCAGCTGCCAGTCGCCACCCAGCACGAACTCGCTGCGGCGCAGCTTGGCGTCGTCGCCCGGCTTGGCGCTGTCGCTCTGCACTGCGGCATAGAAGCCGCCGCGCTGCAGCGGGCGCAGGCCGAACTCGGCACCGGCGCGTTGCACCAGCAGGCGGGACAACGTGGTCGATGCGGTGAAGCCGTAATCGGCCATCGCGCCGTAGAACTCGGGCACCAGCTTGCGCACACCGTTGGCGGTGGTCAGCACCTCGGCCGCGTTGGCGCCCAGCGCCTTGGCGGTGTCGATCTGCTGCGCCCCCACCTGCGCCGTGGCCGCGCCGAACAAGGCGCCAACGGCCGCACGTTGCGAGTCGGTGGCGCCCAGTTCGGTGATCTGGCTGCCCGCGCGGTTCAGGCCGGTGGCCAGGGCGCGGCCGGTGGCCACGTCCAGCACCACGGCGGCACTGTCGGCGGCGGTGCCGCTGCCGGCCACGCCGTCGGCGTCGTACTGCACCTGGCCGAAGGCACCGTTGATGCGCTTGCCGTTGCCGTTGGCATCGGCGATCACCTGGTACACCTGCCCCAGCTTCGGCTCCACGCCGTTCCAGGGCATGAACACCAGGCGGCTGCCGGCGGCGGCCGTCACGGTGCCGCCCACGCGCACCTGGTCATGCTCGGTGCCCGGGGTGGTGCCGGCCAGTTCCAGGTCCAGCGTGCCCGATTCGGTGTAGTTGCCCAGGATGGTCACGGTGCCCGGCGAGAAGCCCGGCGCCAGCTGGCCCTGGTTGGCGAAGTCACCGGTGAAGGTGAGCGCACCCGCCACCTTGGCGCCGTTGGCATTGGCAAAGTGGCTGGCTTCCACCGTGCCGCGGCCGCTCAGGGTCTGGTACTGGAAGGTCGCGCTGTCGGCGATGCGCAGCGTGCTGCCGGATTCCACCGTGGCATTGCCGGTGCTCAGGGCCGAGCCCGCGGCCATGCTCAAGGAGCTGCCGCCGCTCAGGTCCAGCGCCTGCGTCTGCACCGAGCTGGCACCCGTAAGGCTGAGCGCACCGCCGTTGGCCGACAGCGAGCTGCCGCCCGAGCTGGTCAGCGTGCCGGTGAAGGTGCCGCCGTTGGTCACCACCAGGTGGTAGGCCTGCATGTCGACGCTGCCCGCGCCGGCCAGCGTGCGCACCGTCTGGTCGCCGTTGCCCAGCAGCAACTTGCCTTCCACCGTCAACGCCGCCTGGCGCGACAGGCGATCGACACCGCCCAGGGTCAGCAGGCTGTCGGCCAGCACGTTGACCACCGCCGCATCGCTGGTGGCGTTGAGCAGCACCTTGCCCTGCGTGATGAGCGTGCCCGCACCCAGGTTGGCGTTGATCACGCTGCCATCGTTCAGCGAATAGGTATCGGCCGTCAGCTTGCCGGCGCCGTTGACGGTGCCGCTGTTGACGAAGGCACCCACCCGGTTGTCGGCCCGCACGTCCAGCGTGCCGTCGTTGCCCAGCGTGGCGTTGGCGGCCAGCGCACTGCCGGCCACGGCCAGGCTGGCGCCGCGCGAGACCTGCACGCTGCTGGCGGCGGTCTGGCCCGTCACCTCCAGCGCACCGGCCTGCACGTTCAGCGCGCCGGTGTGGCTGCTGTTGCCGGCCAGCACCAGGGTGCCGGCGCCGCGCTTGTTCAGCGTGCCCGCGCCTTCGATGGCACCGGCATAGCTGGCATTGCCGCTTTGCGTGAGCATCAGGCTGTCGGCCGCGGTGCCCAGCACCAGGCGGCCGCTGGCATCGCCCACCAGCGCACCGGTGGTGATGCTGCGTTGGCCCAGCACGTGCCAGGTGCCACTGTTGCCCACCGCAGCCGCCGTCACGTCGGCCGACTGGTTCAGCGTGCCGCCGGCCAGGTTGGCCACATTGCCGGCGCTGGCGAGCGCGGCGTTGACGAAGGCGCTGCCGCCTTCGGCATTGGCCAGCGAGGCCACGGTGTGCGCCGCGTTGATCTCCAGCGTGCCGCTGTTGGACACGGCGCCGATGGTGTCGGCGGTGTTGGCCTTGAAGGCCGCGCCCGCATCCACCACCACCGCGCCAGTGTCCGCCAGCGTGCCGCCGGCCACCGTCTGCAGCGTGCCGGCGCGCACCACGGTGCCGCCGGTGTGGGTGTTGGCGCCGCTGATGGACAGCGTGCCCGCACCCGCCTTGGCCAGGCTGCCCTGGCCGCTGAACACGCCGTCGAAGCTGGAGTCGCCCGACTGATCCACCACCAGCTGCGCGCTGGCCTGGGTCATGTCGAAGTTGCCGCTGCCGGTGAGTGCCGCGGTGGTGATGCGGCGCTCGCCTTCCACCGACCATTGGCCGTTGTTGACCACCGAGTCGGCCGTGACCGCGCCGCTGGTGTTGACCACGGCCTGGTTGACCAGGCTGCCCGCCTGCAGGTGGCCGCTGTTGTTCAGCGTGCCGGTGTTCACCACCGAGGCCACGCGGATGTCGCCCCGCACGTCGAAGGTGCCGGCATTGCTCACCTGCGCGGTGGTGGCCAGCGCGTTGCTGCCCACGCCCATGGCCGCACCCTGCGCCACCTGCACGGTGCCGCTGGCGATGCTGCCGGTCACGTCCACGCTGCCGGCCTGCACCGTCAGCGCGCCGGTCAGGCCGCTGGTGCCGGCCAGCACCAGCAGGCCGGCGCCGGTCTTGTCCAGCGCGCCCGTGCCTTCGATGGCACCGGCGTACACCGAGTTGTCGGACTGCGCCAGCGTCAGCCGCGCGTCGACGTTGATGCGGCCGGTGGCTTCGCCGATCAGGCCGCGGGTGCTGATGCTGCGGTCACCGTTGACGTTCAAGGTACCGCTGTTGGCCACCACGTCGGCGCTGATGTCGGCCGACTGGTTGATCGTGCCGCCGGCCTGGTTGTCCAGGCTGCCGGTGCTGGTGAGCACGGTGCGCTGCTGCAGCGTGCCGCCGTCGGCGTTGGTCAGCGAGGCCACGGTGTGCGAAGCGTTCAGCTCCACGGTGCCGCGGTTGGTCACCGCGCCCACGGTGTCGGCCGTGCCCGCGACGAAGCGCGCGCCGGCAGCCACGGTGATGGCGCCGGTGTCGGCCAGCGTGCCGCCCGCGCTGGTGTCCAGCGTGCCGGCCTGCACCGTGGTGCCGCCGGTGTGGGTGCTGGCGCCGCTGAGCGACAGCGTGCTGTTGCCGGCCTTGACCAGCGCACCCGCGCCTTGCACCGTGCCGTCGAACTGCGAGTCGCTGCCCAGGTTGAGCGTGAGGCGGCTGCCTTCCTGCGCCAGCACGAAGCTGCCGTTGCCGGCCACGGTGGGCGTGGTCAGGCTGCGGTCGCCGTCCACGGCCCAGGTGCCGTTGTTGAGCACGGCGCCGGCCTGCACGGCTTCCAGCTGGTTCAGCGTGGCACCGGCTTCGTTGCTGATGCTGCCGGCCACCGTGGTGGCGCCCAGCAGGTTGAGCGCCGCGTTGGCGCGGTTGGCCACGTTGCCCAGCGTGTTGGCGCCGGCCATCGAGCTGACGCCGCGGTTGTCCACCGTGGCGGCTTCAAAGGCACCGGCCGTGACCAGCTGGCCGCCGGCCGCCACGTTCAGGCTGGTGGCCTTTTCGGCACCGGCCAGCACCAGCGTGCCGCCGTTGACCGCGATGCTGCCGCCGCTGCTGCGCAGGGCGCGGCCCGGGGCGCTGCCGTCGTCGGCCAGCGTGCTCACCACGCCGCTGTTGACGGTGATGGCGCTCAGCTCGTTCTGCGCCGTCAGGTACAGCGTGCCGTCGTAGCCGGCGCTTCCCACCCGCAGCGAGCCGTTGGTCAGCTTGCCGTTGAAATAGGCCGCGTCGCGCACCGCGGCGGCGTCCACCACCTGCTGGCTGTCGTACACCACCACGTTGCCGGTCTGCCCGGACAGGTTGATGTCGTTCTTGAAGAACACCGAGCCCAGGCCGTACTCGGAGCCGAACACCAGCGTCGAGTTGGTGGACAGGTAGTTGCTGCCCCACTGCAGCGTTTGCGCCGCATTGCCCGCGGTGCGGCCCATCTCCACGGTGATGCCCGCGGTGGTGCCGGCCGCAAAGCCGCCCGCACCGCTCCAGACGAACTGGCCGGGCACGGTGGCACCGGCGCGCTGGATCACGTTCTCGCCCAGCAGCAGCACGCCGGCATTGGCATGCGGTGAGAGCGAACCGATCTGGCCCTGGCCGTTGAACACCACCGAGCTGGCCGCATGGATGCCCTGGCCCAGCACGGTTTCCACCGTGCCGCCTTCGAGGATGGTCTTGCCCGAATAGGTGTTCTGGCCGGCCAGCTGCACCAGGCCGCCACCGGCGATGCGCAGGTTGGCGCCCGCGCCCGCGGCGGCACTGCCGCTGCCGATGCTGGCCGCGCTGTCGTCGGCGATCTGGCCTTCGATGCGGATGGTCTTGCCCGCGCCCGGGGCCAGCGTCACGTCCGAGCCCTTCATCATGAAGATGTCGGAGCCGGCCGCCTGGCCCGATGCGCCGCCGTTGTTGCTGGAGCCCGCCAGCGTGGTGTTGTCGCTGAAGAGCGCATTGCCGGTGATGCGCAGCGTGCCGCCATTGCGCACGAAGATCGCGCCGCCATAGCCCGAGCCGCCGCCGCCGTACAGGCCGTCGCCGTCGCTGCCCACGCCGCCGCCGAAGCCGGCCACGCCGCCCGCGCCGCCGCCGCCGTCGATGGCATTGCCGGTGCTGCCGCCGTTGCCGCCGGCACCGCCCGAGCCACCGCCCGCGCCGAAGCCGCCTGCACCGCCGCTGCCGCCGTCGCCGCCCGCGCCACCGTCAGTGCCCGACAGCGCGCCGTTGCCGCCCGCGCCGCCGTTGCCGCCGGCGCCACCGCCGTAGAAGGTGCTGCCGTTGCCGCCACGGCCACCGGCACCGCCGTCACCGCCACGGCCGGCCAGGCCCTGGCCGAGGTCGATGCCCCACAGCACCAGGTTGGCGATGGACACGCCCAGGTCCACATAGGCCACGCCGGCCGCGATCACGTGCGCGGCCGACAGCACCGCATTGGGCGGGAAGGTGGCCAGCGCACCGGCGGCAGCCGCCGTGTCGGCCACCGCCGTCTTGGTGGCGTTCAGCATCGCGAAGGTCAGGCCGTAGTTGAACGGCGCGCCCGCGCTGCCGCTGCCGCCATTGCCGCCGCGGCCACCCACGCCGCCGGTGGCGCCCGAATTGGCATTGCCGCCGTTGGTGCCGCTGCGGCCTTCGCCGTCGGTGATCCACACCACGCTGCTGCGCGCATTGGTGCCGTTGCCGCCATTGCGGCCGGTGGCGCCGGTGGTGCCGATGCTGTTCATCGAGCCACCGGTGCTGAAGGCCGAGCTGGCCAGGAAGCCGGTGACCGGCGCGCTGGGCGCGGCGCTCAGCGTCACGGTGTTGCCGTTGATCGAGACGATGCGGGTGCCGTCGGGGATGCCGTCGCCTTCCAGGTTCATGCCCACCTGCAGGCCGCTGGCACTCTTGAGCACCAGCGTGGTGCCGGTCTGGGCCAGGATGCTCTTGGTGCTCAGTTCGTCGGGGATGGCGGTGAGGTTGCTGCTCAGCGTGAGCTTGCCCGTCTGCGCATCCACCGCGGTGATGGTGGTGCCGGCCGGAATGCCGGTGCCCGAGATGGCCGTGCCCACGGTGAAGCGGCTGTCGGCCATGGCCAGCTGGATCTGGTTGCCACCCACGGTGCCAATCGGCAGGCTGCCGGTGAAGCTCAAGCCGGTGATGGCCTGCGACAGCGTGACCACGTCGCCCTGGATGTCCACCACCTGGGTGCCCGCGGGCACACCGTCGCCGCTCAGCGTCATGCCCACGGCCAGACCCAGGCCGGTGGCCGACATCTTCAGCTGGTTGGGCAGCAGGCTGGTCGGCTTCGTGAACTGCGAAGCCTGGAAGCTGGTGACGTTGACCAGGCTCAGCTGCGCACCGGCGCCGGCCTGCGTGGTGCCGTTGCTCAGGGTGATGGAGGTCACCGCGTTGTTGGCGTCGCGGGTGACGGCGGTGATGGTGGTGCCATCGGCGATGCCTGCGCCCACCACCGTCATGCCGGTGGCGATGTCGGAGTTGGCCAGGCCCGCGAAGTTGGCGCTGCTGATGGTGGTGGCGCCCAGACCGTAGTTGGCGCTGCCCAGCGTCTTGATCGCATCGTTGGAGATCGCGACGCTGTCCTTGAAGGTGACGGTGGTGCCCGAGACCGTGTCGATGACGCCGGTGGAGCCGCCCACCGACACCTGGCCATCGGCCTTGAGCAGCGGGTTGGCCGAGCCCAGCGTGACGCCCGTGACCTTGAGCTGCCCGCCCACGCTGACGATGGTGGGCTTGACCTGGAAGGCGGTGACCGAGGTGACGTCGGCCGTCTTTTCCACCAGCGACAACGTGGCGCCGCTGATGTTCACGTCGGGCGTGCTGCCGCCCTCGCCGCCCTTGACCGCATTGCGCTGGAACGACACGTTGTCCAGCGACAGTGAAGCGCCCGAGTTGACGAAGAACACGCCGCCCAGGCCCGCGCCGCCGCCGCTGCCGGCGCCGCCCTGGGTGTAGAAGTTGGTGAAGATCGCGTTGCTGTTGGGCAGGCTGCAGTTGGCGCCCGTCACCATCACGTTGCAGCCGGTGCCGCCGTGCCCATCGACCAGGGCCACCTGGCCATGCGCGGCGACACCGCCGGCCGCCAGCACCACGGCTGCCACCGCCTTGCTGCTGGAAGACTTGCCCCGACCCGGGCAGTGTTCTGCCACGGCCAACCAACATCCACGGGCTTCATTCCAGACGACGCGGAAGACGTGATTCAACGAAGAGTGCACCTGCTGTACCTACCAAACTAAAAAGGTGCGGCAGCGTAGGCAGCCCGGTGGCAGTCAAAAACTCGCAATACGGCGAGTAATTCGTCACATGTAACGTCAGGCCTCGTCAGTTGGCAAGCCTGGCGCCGCAGCGCGCGCCGACAGCGCGCGTGCGGCCTCGGTCAGCACCGGCGTGATGGCGGCCCAGCCCACGGCCAGCACCGCCAGCGCCATCGGCCGGTCGGGCAAGGTGCCGGCGCCCAGCGCCACCGCGCTGGCATACGACAGCGGCCCGCCCACGGCCCCCAGCGCCGCCGCCAGCAGCGGCCGGCCATGCAGCCAGGCCATCGGCTGGCGAACCAGCACCGCGAACAGCGCCCACAGCGCCAGGATCCAGCCCGGCGCCCAGCCGGCCAGCGGTCCCGGCGCGGCGTAGACCACGACCTGCAGCCGCAGCAGCAGCGTGTCCCAGGCCAGGCCGACGACCAGCGCCAGCAGCAGCAGCGCGGCGTCGGCGCGGCGCCGGTCGCTCACGAGGAAGTTCAGCGCCACCACCCCGGCAGCGATGGCGATGCCCCCGCCCGGCTGGCCCCGGGCCGCCCCCAGGACGCAAGCGAACCAGGCGGCCTGGGTGAGCGCGAGCTGGGCGAAGGGCAGGAGACGGCGGGGCCAGGGACGCGAAGGTGGGGACATGGGGGGATGATCTGGCCGCCTGGATGAGCCAGGGCTTGTCGGGCCCGGACGATACCGCGCCATCGGCGCGCCGGCCGAGTGGGATCCGAGGCGAGCCGGGACAGGCCGGCGGTGCCCGGCGTGTCATGAAACGGTCACCACCCGGGGCGATAGTGCGGGGCAACTCATGAGTTGTTCCGCCATGAAGCGACCCGCTTCCCACTGCGGGCGCCACATCGGCGCATGAACCGCGCTGTTCCCACCCAAGCCGTGCCCGAATTCCATACCGTCGCTGCGCTGATCGAGGCGCGTGCGCTGGTCATGCATTTCCAGCCCATCGTGTCGCTGGCCGATGGTCAGCTGCATGGGCATGAGGCGCTGGTGCGGCCCACCGCCGGGCCCTGGCCCCACCCCGACGCCCTCTTTGCCGCCGCCCGCAGCGAAGGCGTCAGCATCGAGCTGGAACTGGCCTGCCTGCGCGCCGCGCTGGTGAGCTGGAGCCGCCAGCGGCCGGCGGGCAAGCTCTTCGTCAACCTCAGCGCGGCAGCCCTCACGCAACTGCTGGAGTTGCAAGACCCGCAGCGGCTGATGGAGGTGGTGCGCAGCCGCGGCGTCACGCCCAGTGCGCTGGTCATCGAGATCACCGAGCATGAGCATGTGCGCGACGTGGAACGGCTGCAGCATGCGGTGCTGTGGCTGCGCCGCCATGGCGTGGGCATTGCGCTCGACGACTTCGGCGATGGCCGCTCCAGCCTGCGGCTGTGGTCGGAGCTCAAGCCCGAGATCGTCAAGATCGACAAGTACTTCACCCGCGAGGTGGCCCGCAACGGCGACAAGCTGCAGACGCTGCGCGCGCTGATGCACATCGCCGAGACCTTTGGCTCGGCCCTGGTGGCCGAGGGCATCGAGACCGACGAAGACCTGCGCGTGGTGCGCGACCTGGGCATCGGCCTCGGCCAGGGCTACGGCCTGGGGCGGCCGCAGGCCGCGCTGGCGCAGGCGCCGCTGCCCGGCGCGCTGGCCGTGCTCACCAGCCGCGAAGTGGCGGTGCTGCCGCAGCGCCGGCGCGCCGCCAACCATGGCGGCCTGACCGCGGCCAAGCTGTGCCGGCCGCTGCCGCCGGTGTCGTCGGCCATCACCCACGACGAGGTGTTCGCGCGCTTCCAGGCCGACCCCGCGCTGCATGCCATCGCGGTGGTGGAAGACGAACGGCCGGTGGCGCTGCTCAACCGCCAGCAGTTCATCCATGCCTATGCGCAGCCCTACTTCCGCGAGCTGTATGCGCGCCGGCCGGCCACCATGCACGGCAACACCAGCCCGCTGTGCGTGGACATCCACACCGGCATTGCCGAACTCACCTCGGTGCTCACCTCGGCCGACCAGCGCTACCTGACCGAGGGCTTCATCGTGACCGAAGGCGGGCGCTACCGCGGCCTGGGCACCGGCGACCAGCTGGTGCGGGCGGTGACCGAAGCGCGCATCGAGGCCGCGCGCCATGCCAACCCGCTGACCTTCCTGCCCGGCAACATCCCGATCAGCGACCACATCGACCGCCTGCTGGACGGCGGCTGCGAATTCGCGGCCTGCTATGCCGACCTGAACCACTTCAAGCCTTTCAACGACCAGTACGGCTACTGGCGCGGCGACGAGATGATCCGCATGGTGGCGCAGGTGATCACCGCCCATGCCGACCCGCAGCGCGACTTCGTCGGCCACGTGGGCGGCGACGACTTCATCGTGGTGTTCCAGAGCGCCGACTGGCTGCAGCGCTGCGAGGCCATCGTGGCCGAGTTCAACCTGCGCGCCCGCGACCTCTTCGACGCCGAAGCCCTGGCCGCCGGCGGCCTGCACGCCGAAGACCGCCACGGCGTGATGCGTTTCCACCCCTGCACCACGCTGTGCATCGGCGCTGTGCCCGTGCAGCCCGGCGACTACCGCCGCAGCGACGGCGTGGCCAACGCCGCCGCCGCCGCCAAGCGCGCGGCCAAGCACGAGGGGCATGGGGTGCAGGTGTTGGGCGCCCAGCGCGCGGGCTAGCCGGCCCAGGCCGACGCAGCGGCCGCGGCTCTGCGTCGCGCCGGCCTGCAACGCCCGACGCTTAAGATGCCCGCCGCACAGGCGGAGACGTTGCCATGGCCGAGTTCCTGATCCGAGACGATGCGGCTTCGGCCGGTTATGCGGTACGTACCGGGCCCTTGCCCCGCACGCGCGAAGAGAGCTACATGCCCTGGGCGCTGACGCCCGACGGACGCGTGGTGTACGCGCAGTTCAAGGTGAGCAGCAGCTACGACTGGCGCAAGCCGCCGGGCAAGGCCGGGCTGCGGCACTACGGTGCCACCGAAGGCCGCCAGCGGCGCGCGCTGTGCCAGTCCAGGCTGGGCATGATCGCGCTCAACCACCTGGGCCTGAGCGAGCGCGGCGTGGCCAAGGTGTCGGCCGGCATCCGCCAGTTCCTGACGGACACCGCGCAGCGCGACGACAGCATCCGTGCCGACTATCAGGCCAGCGTCGGCAAGTACGCCTACGGTCTGAGCTACATGTCCTTCGGCCGCTTTTCCGACAAGGTGCCCAGCGGCAGCATGGCGCAGGCCAAGGTGTGGTGGGACGCGATCGACGCGCTGACGCAGGGCAAGCCGCTGGCCGGGCTGATGAACATCCACGACAACGTGCCCAGCAAGCTGCTGGCCAAGTACGAGCCCAACGGTTCGCTCATCAAGGTCTACCGCAAGTGGACCGAGCTGTTCCGCGCCGAAGCCCCGGGCGAGCTGTTCCACGACGACGACCCGCAGAGCGCCGAGAACCGCAAGCACGGCAAGACCGACTTCGCGCCGGGCCGCGGTCGCCTGGGCGGCATCAAGGCCACGCCCAGCAAGGAAGGCGGCATGCTGCCCGCCGGCAGCGCCTCGATCGGGCTCGTGCAGGAGCACAAGCGCGGCGTCGACATGTACCAGCGCAAGGCGCCCGCCTACGACCGGCGTGCGCGCGATGCGCAGACGGTGCGCACCAAGTTCTCGGCCATCAGCTACTGGCGCGACCTGGACACCCGGCGCGAGCTGTTCGGCGCGGGGCCCTCAGGCACCACCGGCACCCTGCTGGCTTCGGCCATGACCTTCGGCAACCTGGGCGGCGAAGACCTCAAGCAGTACTGCCTGGCCATCATCGGCTACCTGGTGGGCGGCGGCTGCCACAGCCTGCATGAGTCGTTGACGGTGATGGGCTACCACCCCGACCTGGAATACCACTCGTCGTCGATGCTGGGCCGCACCGGCCAGGACACCAGCCTGCGCAGCGACGCCGGCAGCTTCCCGATCCTGCCGCAGAGCTTCCTCAGCTCGCACCTGTTTCCGGCCTGGCGCGACGAGTTCTACGACATCACGGTGCTGGGCGGCGTGCACTGGATGCTGGATTGACCGCCGCGCCCGCGGCGACCCGCATCAAGCCTGGATGAAGGCCAGCAGGTCGGCGTTGATCACCTCGGCATTGACGGTGAGCATGCCGTGTGAAAAGCCGGGGTAGGTCTTGAGCGTGCCGTTCTTCAGCAGCTTGACCGACAGCCGCGCCGAGTTGTCGATCGGCACGATCTGGTCGTCCTCGCCATGCATCACCAGCGTAGGCACCGAGATGGCCTTCAGGTCTTCGGTCTGGTCGGTTTCCGAGAAGGCCTTGATGCCGTCGTAATGGGCCTTGGCGCTGCCCATCATGCCCTGGCGCCACCAGTTGCGGACCACGCCTTCATGCACCTGGGCGCCCGGGCGGTTGAAGCCGTAGAACGGGCCGGCGGCCACGTCTAAAAACATCTGCGCGCGGTTGCCGGCCACGCCCGCGCGAAAGCCGTCGAACACCTCCATCGGCAGTCCACCCGGGTACGCCGCGGTCTTGAGCATGATGGGCGGCACGGCCGACACCAGCACCGCCTTGGCCACGCGGCCGGCAGGCTCGCCATGGCGGGCCACGTAGCGCGCCACTTCGCCACCGCCGGTGGAGTGGCCGATGTGCACCGCGTTGCGCAGGTCCAGATGCTCGGCCACCGCGAAGGCATCGGCCGCGTAGTGGTCCATGTCATGGCCCTCGGGCACCTGGGCACTGCGGCCATGGCCGCGGCGGTCGTGCGCCACGACGCGGAAGCCGCGCTGCACGAAGAACAGCATCTGCGTGTCCCAGTCGTCGGAAGACAGCGGCCAGCCGTGGTGGAACATGATGGGCTGGGCGCTCTTCGGGCCCCAGTCCTTGAAGAAGATCTCGGTGCCGTCCGGTGTGGTGATGGTGCCCATGCGGGTCTCCTGGCAGTGCCGCGCGTGCGGCGATGGGGGTTGAGCCCGTGCAGCGTAAGCAGGCGCCGCCGATGGCGCATCGGGCTTGAGGGCGATTCGCCCCTAGCCCATTCGGCAGAGGCCGCATGACAAGCGTTTTGCCCTTGCTGCCATGTGCTGTATCCAAATGCACAACGCCGGTGCACGGCGCAGCGCGCTTTACATCGAAACCTTACGGGTTTACACAGGCTTTGCATTCAACAGGTGCATGGATAGAGTGAATTTGCACCCTAGAGGTGCAACCACAACAGCGGTGCCGCCCACCGGGCCCACCCAGCCAGGAGACAGGTTCATGCCCTACGCCCATCGCGCCACCCGCGGCGCGCTTGCCTGCATTGCCACCCTGCTGATGACGGCCTGCGCCGCGCCCCCGATGGGGGGCAAGCAGGTGGTGGCCAGCCCGGATGCACCGGCCGCCATCGGCCCCTACTCGCAGGCCATCAAGCATGGCAACACGCTGTACCTGGCGGGGCAGATCCCGATCGACCCCAAGACCAACCAGCTGAACACCGGCTCCATCGAAGACCAGACGCGTCTGGTGCTGGACAACCTGAAGGCGGTGCTGGCCGCCAACGGCATGACGCTGGACGACGTGGTGCTGACCCACGTGTTCATGAAGGACCTGAACGACTTCGCGAAGATGAATGCCGTCTACGCGACCTACTTCAAGGACAAGCCGCCCGCCCGCGCCACGGTGCAGGTGGCTCGCCTGCCGCGCGACGTCGCGGTGGAGATCTCCGCGGTGGCGGCGCGCTAGCCGCAGGCCCCCGCGCACCGGGCCCGCCACGCGGCGCGGCCCACCGTTTTTTCTGACTTGCTGACCGAGCGTTCCCACGCGTCGGGCGCCGCTTTGCGCCCGTTTCTCTCCATGCAGTACGGAAGGAAGCCTCATGTCAGAGCATCACGATCCGCTCACGCACGCCCTGCAGCCCGAAGCCGGGCGGCGGCAGTTCTTCAAGCTGGTGGGCGCGGGCGCCGGCACGCTGGCCGCGGGCAGCTTGCCGCTGGTCAGCCCGCAGGCCTTTGCGGCCACCACCAACCATGTGATGGGCGAGCCGCAACCGGCCTTTGCGCTCGACCCCGCCATCCTGTACATGAACGTGGGCACCACCGGTTCCACGCCCATCCACCTGCTCAAGGCCTTCGACGACTACAACCGCGAGGTGGCGCGCAACCCGCGCGAGACGCTGGGCGGCACCACGCCGATGCGCGAGGCCATCGCCCCGGGCTTCGGCTGCGAGACCGAAGAGCTGGTGATGACCTACAACACCACCGACGGGATGAACAAGATCCTGGCCGGGGTGGAGCTGAACGCCGGCGACGAGATCATCACCACCAACCATGAGCACCCGGGCGGCAACGGCCCGATGAACCTGCTGGCCTGGCGCAAGGGCGTGGTGATCAAGCGGGTGGAGCTGCCGGTGGGCAACAACCAGACCGCGCAGGACTACGTGAACCTGTTCGCCGCGGCCATCACGGCCAGGACCAAGGCCTTCGTGTTCTCGGCGCCCACGTACCTGACGGGCACCATGCTGCCCTACAAGCGGCTGGCGATGCTGGCCCAGCAGAACAACATCATGACCATCGTCGACGGCGCGCACGCCACCGGCATGTTCAACATCAAGTTCCACGAGACGGGCATCGACTTCTGGGGCTGCTCGGGCCACAAGTGGCAATGCGGGCCGGGGGGCACCGGCATCCTCTACATCCGCAACCGGGTCAGCAGCTTCAACCCGCGGCCGCTGTTCAACTTCTGGCCCACCAACACCAACAACACCGCGCTCACCGGGCCGCGCACCACGGCCAATGCGGCCAGCTACCAGATCGGCTCCAAGGTGCAGAGCATCGGCAACCCCAACTACCCGATGCTCAAGGTGCTGAGCGAGTGCTGCACCTACTGGGACCAGATCGGCCGCGCCGCCATCGAGGCGCACGACCTGGCGCTGTCGGCCTACCTCAAGCAGAAGATCGCGCAGGTGTGGGGCACGGCCAAGCTGTACTCGCCGATGAACGACCCCGAGCTGGTGTCGGCGCTGACCTCGTTCAACCCCTTCCATGGCCCTTCGCTGGCGCTGGCCGCGGGCACCTCAGCGGCCACCGCCGAATCGGCGCAGTCCAGCACCTTCGTCGAGCGCATGCGCACGCAGTACGGCATCGTCATCCGCAACACCGCGGTGCCGGTGCCCGGCTCCACCGCTGCCCACCACCCGCTGCGCATCTCCACCCACCTCTTCCATTCCACGCAGGACGTGGACCGGCTGGTGGCCTCGATGCGCGAGCTGACCAAGCTGATGCTGGCCGGCCGCTGAAGCGCGCCACGCCCCCACACCCCACAGGCAGGAGACACACCATGAACTGCAAGCCTTCCATGCTGGCGCTGGCCGCCGCCTTGCTGCTGGCCGGCCCCGCGGCGCTGGCCGCCACGCTGGATTACAGCGGCACCACCGTTGGCGGTGCCACCTTCAACCGACCGGTGGAAACGCTGGACTATGTGCCGATGGCGGACATGGACACGTACAGCGCGTTCGAGTTCACCGTCGGCAGCACCGGCTTCTACAGCTTCCTCAGCACCGCGGAGGGCGGCTGGGACAACTTCCTGGTCTTGTACGCCCCGACCTTCAACCCCGGCATGCCGCTGACCGGCGCGCTGGTCGCCAACGACGACCTGGGCGGCACCACCATCGGCCAGTCGGGCTTTTCCTGGGGGCTGACGGCGGGCGTGCGCTACACGCTGGTGACCACCGGCGTGGCAGCCAGCGGCCTGTTCGACAACAGCATCAACGGCCCGGGCAGCATCGCAGCCGTGCCCGAGCCTTCGACCTACCTGATGCTGGCCTTCGGCCTGGCGGCCATCGGCTACCTGCGGCGGCGGCGCTGAGCCTGCAGCGCACGCAGCGCCGCGCAGGCGGCCAGCAGGCCGAGGCCGGCATCGGTGCCCATGCCACCGCCACCACTGCCACCACTGCCACCACCGCCGGTGTCCGGCGTGGGCGTGGGCGTGGGGGTCGGCGTGGGTTGAGGCTGGCTGGCACCGCCAGACGGCGGCACCGGCAGGCCCAGCTTCTGCGCGCAGGTGCGCAGGCGGGTGTCGTCCAGCGTGGGCGCGCTGCGGGCCGGCGCTGCGTAGCTGCGCGGCGCGGCGGCAAACACCAGGGCTTGGTCGGCGTCCAGCACACCGGCGCCGCAGGTGCTGGTGGTGCAGGTGCAGCGGCCCGGCAGCGTGCTGCTGCAGCTGCCCAGCAGCGGCACCTGCACATGCGGGCGGGCGCTGCGGGTCAGGCCGTCGGTCAGCTCGGCCACGGTCAATGCGGGGTTCACCGCCAGCATCAGCGCCGCGGTGCCACCCACCACCGGGCCGGCGAAGCTGCTGCCTGAAGCGGCCACGTAGCCGGCCGCGCCAACCGTCGTTTCGCCCAGGTTGCCGGTGGAGACGATGCCGGCATCGGCCAGCTCTTCGTCGCAGGTGTTGCCCGCGGCCATGTCGCCGCCCGGCGTGGCCAGCGCCACCTGCGGGCCGAAGTTGGCGTAGTTGGCCTTGTAGCCCTCGCGGTTGAGCGAGGTCACCGCAAAGGCGCCGGTGCAGCTGGCCGGCCGCGCCACGCCGCTGCGCAGGTTGCCGGCCGCGGCAATCACCAGCGCACCGGCGGCGCGCACCTCGGCCAGCGCGTCGGTGTACAGGCGCGCCACGCGGGCCACCTCGGCATTGGTGCTGGCCAGGTCGCAGGCCTCGGGCGCGCCATAGCCCAGCAAGATGATGCGGGCGGGGTTGGCATTGGCCGGCACCCCAGCCACCGGCAGGCCGGCGGCCCAGCGCAGGCCGTCGATGATGTCGGCCACCGCCGCGCCGCACTTGCCCGCCACCCGCACCGGCAGGAAGCGGCCGTTCCAGTTGGCCGCGGCCACGCCTTCAACGTTGTTGCTCACCGCCGCCACCTGCCCAGCGATCACAGTGCCGTGCCAGCTGGAAAACGGCGCATCGGGGCAGCCGCTGAAAGCCGTGGGGTTGGCCAGCCGCTCGGCGGTGGTGATGGCATCGCCGGGGTCGGTGGGGTCGTTGTCGCGGCCGTTGCCGTCGCCGGCATACACCGCATCGCTCACGAAGTCGTAGCCGGGCAGCCGGCGCGCATCCAGCTCGGGGTGGGCGGTGATGCCCGAGTCGAGCACGGCTACCACCGGGCCGCTGCCCGAGACAGGCGCGCCGGTGGAGCGGTCCCAGGCCTTGATCAGGCCGGCGGCGCCGGTGTTGCCGGCGGCCACCGCCTGCAGCCACCACTGCTGGCCGAAGCGGGCGTCGGACGGCATCACGTCCATGCGCTGCTCGCGCGCGGCACGCGGCGCGGTGGGTGTGTCGGCCGGGGCCGCAGCAGCCACGAACAAGGGCAGGCCGGCCAGCAGCAGCGGCAGGGCCAAGCGGCGAAGCCGGCGGGCATGAGGGGAATGGTCTGAATGGCGCATGCGGCCAATCTACGCAGCGCGTTTGCCGCGGCCGTGAATCAGGCGGCCGGCGCATGGGCCGTTCGGACCATGCCATCCGCCGCCACGACCCCCCGTCCTCGGGATGCCCCTTAGTCCATCCGGCGCATCACGCACGACGGCCGGTCATGTTCGGCGAACAAACTGCAACGTTTCGACACTCGCGCTCCACATGCATTACATGGACGACTCGGTGCTCCTGACGCCGCGCCACGCCGAATCCCTCGTGCGCGCCATCGAAACATCGGCGCAGGTGCGAAGACGCTACCAGTTCTTCGTCTGGTTGCAGACCCAGCTGCATGCGCTGCTGCCACACACGGTGGCCGCCTGCGGCGCCTACCACCGCGGCCGCCGCGAGCTGGCCTTCGAGGTCTTTCAAAGCACCATGCTGCCCGATCCCGTGCTGCACCTGCTGGCCGATGCCCGATCGCCGCTGATGCTGGGCCTGGTGGGCCGCTGGATGGAAGCCCGTGGCCGCGCGGTGGTGGTGGACCTGAACGATCCCGGGCTGCCGCTGGCCGCCGGCCCGGCGCTGGGCGCGGTCATCGTGCATGGCGTCTCACGCCCGCAGCGGCCGGCCGAGCTGGAAAGCTTCTTCGTCTTTGCGCAGCCCGGCCAGCCCATCGGCCCCGAGCGGGTGCTGCACCTGGAGCTGCTGCTGCCCCACCTGCATGCCACCTTCCTGCGGGTGCAGGCCACCGAGCAGGAGATGAACAACCAGCCGCCGCCGACCCAGTCGCGCCCCGGGCAGGTGGCCACCGTGACCGAGCGGGAACGCCAGATCCTGGGCTGGGTGCGCGAAGGCAAGAGCAACCAGCAGATTGGTGAGCTGCTGGGCATCAGCCCGCTGACGGTCAAGAACCACATCCAGAAGATCCTGCGCAAGCTGGGCGCCAGCAACCGCGCACAGGCCGTGGCCCTGGCCATCACGCGCAACGTGCTGCTGCGCGCCGAACTGCCGCCGATCGAATGATCCGGACGGCTCATTGGCAAGTCGCCAACGCTCTTCGATGATTCACGAGCGAGCGCCATAGTGGTGCTTGCCCGCTCTTTGCCGCCCGGCAAGCAGCCCCGCCCGATGCCTCCGCCGCAACGCAGTCCGTTCTCACGGACCCGCCGATGCCAGCGGTCGACCTTTAGGCGGCGACACCCGCAACGGCCCTTCGGGGCCTGCGTGCGGTGCCGCTGCCCTGGTTGCGGCCACTGACCATCCATACGTTCCCTAAGGAGGATTCCATGAAACTGAAGAAACTCGCGGCCGCCCTCGGCCTGGCCATCGCGCTGCCCAGCGCCTTCGCGTCGATCGCCACCTACGACGACGCCGAGCTGTTCATGCTGGTGTGGAACGAAAACGGCAGCTACGCGCTGGACACCGGCGTCACGCTGAACGACCTGCAAACCAACGCCCCGGGCACGAGCTTCTCGCGCTCGGTGCTGGGTGGCGAATGGACCAAGTTCCTGAACGCCAACCCCAACAACTCGGCCACCCGTTGGGGCCTGGTGGCCACCGACACCGATGGCTTCGGTGAACCCGGCGACTACCGCCTGCTCGTCACGTCGAAGGACAACCTGACCCCGAAGACGGACAGCATCACCGTCAACGCCATCGGCCCCAACGCCGGCACCTACGCCGGTGAGATCAACCAGACCGGCACCCACACGCTGGACAACGCCGTCAACGGTGACAGCTACAACCCCAAGGGCACCCCGGCCTTCTACAAGGACGAGAACCTGTTCGGCCCCCCGGGCCTGTTCATCGACAACGGCCTCGGCGCCACCGCCAACGTGTGGGTGCTGACCGTGGTTGATTACGACCCGTATGCCCCGGCCCTGGCCACCAAGCTGGCCGGCACGGCCACCTTCGACGGCAGCACGCTGAGCTACACCGTGGCCGCCGTGCCGGAACCCGGCACCTACGCCCTGATGCTGGCCGGCCTGGCCGGCGTGGCCGCCCTGGCCCGTCGTCGCCGCGGCTGATCGCGCACGCTGCGGCGCAAGGCCGCAGCCCCCGTTCTTTCCCCCACCGGTTCCACCGGCCGGGCCCTGATGGGCCTGGCTCGGCGGAGCCCTGTCCGCCCGTGCCAAGAGGAGAGTATTCATGAACCGTCTGCACACCATCGCCGCGGCCGCCCTGCTGGCCGCCATCGGCTCCGCCCACGCCCTGACGCCTGCCGAAGTGGACGCCGCTCGCGCCAACGGCTCGCTGAAGGAAGTGAACGTCGCCGGTGCCTCGGCCCTGCGCCTGTCCTTCGCCGCCTATGCCGGCGAAATCCTGAACAACATGCACCGCTACCAGAACGACGCGGCGGGCAACAACCACCGCGCCTACGCCGGCGTGCTCAACCAGGCCGTCGGTGCCTGGGGTGCCGGCACCCCGGTCATCATCTACAAGCGTGACCAGGGCGGCTCGGGCCAGGGCGTGAACCCGGTGGCCACTGCCACCGCGATCGACCACATGGTGGTCAGCAGCGCCAGCTGCACCGCCGGTGCCGGCACCGTGGCTGCGCCTTACCTGTGCGGCGGCATCGAGAAGCGCGTGTCCGACGCCGGCCTGTCCGACGTGGAACCCGCCCTGCTGCAAAAGAGCGTGAACCTGCCCACCGGCACGCCCGCGCTGACCGCCGAGCAGCTGAACGGCCTGGACGTGGCGCCGCTGGTGCAAGGCATCTTCGGCGTGGCCGTGAACAAGAAGGCCTACCGCGCGCTGCAGATGGCCCAGGGCATCATCCCCGTGGGCGGCCAGATGATCGACGTGCCGGCCGACCAGAACACCTGGACCGCCGCCACGCTGGCCACCATCCCCTCGTTGCCCACCGAGTTCGTGCGCGCCGCGCTGTCGGGCTCGCTCAGCGGCGGTGCCGGCAACGCGGTCAACAAGCGCGGCTGGAACATCGTGATCCCGACCAGCGTCGACCCGAACGTGATGACCAAGACGCTTAACATCGTCCGTCGCACCGAAGGCTCGGGCACGCAGGCCGCCTCCAACGTGTTCTTCCTGAACAACGGCAGCAGCGACGCAGGCGCCCTGACGCCGCTGAACGTGGCGGGCAGTGCTGGCAACCCGACGGTGGTGCACCGTGTCACGGGCGCCGGCGTGGTGGTGCAGGAAGGCGCCGGCACCGGCAACGTGGAAGATGGCCTGGGCAAGGTCTCGGCCAGCGACACCATCAACAGCGTGGAAGAAGCCGCCGACGGTGACGGCATTGCCTACGGCCTGGGCGTGCTGGGCCGCGAGAACAACCCGCTGCGCGACGGTGGCGACAAGGGCTACCGCTTCGTCAAGCTGGACGGCGCGGCCCCGGTGCGCACCCTGGCCAAGGCCGGCGACTATCCGTTCGTGTTCGAAGCCACGATGCAGTGGAACAAGAGCGTGGTGCCGGCCGGCAGCGAAAAGGCCGCCTTCCTGAGCGCGCTGCGCAGCAACCTGGGCAAGCCCTCGTCGCTGGCCGCGACGGACTCCAACACGCAGCAAGGCGTGATGTCGCCGCCGTCCACCTACACCGGCGCCTACGTCGACGCCACGGGTGACGCCGCGCTGTTCGGCTCGCGCGTCTCCCGCCTGGCCAACAACAGCGCCTCGCCGCTGCGCATCGTCAAGTAAGACCCTCGCCCTGCGGGGCGTGCCGGGGTTCTGCCATGCAGAACCCCGGCCTTTGCATTTCACGAAGGCCATCCCCATGCCGCGCTCACACACCGCCCCTCGCGCCACCCAGGCGCTGCGCCAACGCCTGCTGGCCGCTGCCGTGCTGGCGGCCACCACCGTTCCGGCACTCGCCTCGATCGGCCTGCCGCAGGACGGCGACGGCTTTCCCGCCGAATTGGTGCTGACCATCTGGGACCCGGTGGCCAAGGCTTCATACACCTACGACACCGGCGTGGCCATGGCCAGCTTCCTGGACGTGGCGCAGACCGATGCCGGCTACCAGCGCTTCTGGACCCTGGACCCGGCCAACGACCGCGCGCTGGCCAGGTTCGTGCAGCCTGGCACCGCCAAGGAGCGGCTGCTGTGGTTCGTGGCCGGCGTGAGCGTGACCGGCTTCGGCACCGATCCGGGCGACGTGAGCGTGGTGACCACGCTGCGCGCCACCACCATCCAGGGTCAGACGAGCCAGGCCTACAGCCAGCTTTTGGCCCGGCCCAGCATGGAGTACATGGCCGATGCGCAATCGTCCATGGCGGTGTATTTCAGCGATTTGAACAACGACGCCAGCAACGCCCTCAACTTCCACGGCGCGCGTGGCCCCGGTGCGCGGCCCGACAACTTCGCCTACAACGGCAGCAGCTACACCGTCGAAGGCCAGCAAGGCTATGTGGACGGGCCCACCCAACCCTGGCGCATGAGCGCCGCGGCCGGCATCGACCTCACCAACCCGGTGGGCCGCTCGTCCTGGTTCTACCACCTGCAGAGCCAGGCCGACACCGCGGAAATCACCGCCCCCGTCATCGTTGACGAGTTCGACAACCTGACCAACGACGGCTACTGGGGTCTGGACATCCTCGACGGGCGCTACATCCTCAGCTACTCCCTCTTCACCACCGGCCCCAGCGCGGCGCAGCGGGCCTTCGCCGCCAGCGTGGGCCGCACCGAGCTCAATGGCGGCTTTCGCGTCACCGCGCTGGCCGGCGTGGCCGCGCTGGCCACCGAAGGCCGGGCCACCATCGCCAGCCGGCCGGTGAGCCTGGGCGCCGTGACGCTGGACGCCGTGACGGCCCCGGTGCCCGAGCCTGCCAGCGTGGCCTTGATGGCCGTGGGCGCCGCTGCCGTGGCCGCCGCCGCGGCACGCCGCCGAACCCGCGCATAAGCCGTTCGGCCCATGCCGAAGGGGGGGCGGGTCATGCCCCCTCAACCCCCGCTTCAGACACTGCTTCGGTGAGACTCCTGCACGCCCTTTCCGCTTCGCGCACCTGCGCGGCCGCCCTGCTGCTGGCCGGCTTGGCCCTGCCCGCAGCGGCCCAGCCCGCCCCAGCCGCCGCCCCCGAGCCCGCGCCGCGCTTTGCCATCCTCGAGTTCGAGGTGGAGGGCAACACGGTGCTGCCCGTCACCACCCTCGAGAAGGCGGTGATGCCCTTCATGGGCGAATCGCGCGAGCTGGCCGATGTGGTCAAGGCCGGCGAGGCGCTGGAGCGTGCCTATCAGCAGGCCGGCTACCTGACCGTGTTCGTCGACGTGCCCGAACAGCGGGTCGATGGCGGCGTGGTGCGGCTGCGTGTGACCGAAGGCCGGGTGGACCGGCTGCGCGTGACCGGCTCGCGCTACTACAGCCAGGGCATGATCCGCGAGCGCGTGCCCGCGCTGGCCGAGGGCCAGGTGCCCAACTTCAATGCGGTGCAGCAGCAGGTGGCCCAGCTGCAGCGGCCCGAGCGACAGCTGCAGCCGGTGCTGCGGCCCGGCCGCGACCCCGGCACCGTGGAAGCCGAGCTGAAGGTGGCCGACCAGCTGCCGCTGTCGGGCAACGTGGAACTGACCAACCGGCATGCCGCAGGCACCACCTCGGCCCGGCTGTCGGCCACGCTGCGCTACGACAACCTGTTCCAGCGCGACCATGGTCTGTCGCTCACCGCCATCACGGCGCCGCAGGAGCCCAGCGAATCGAAGGTGCTGGTGGCCAACTACACGGTGCCGCTGTCGGCCGCCGACACGCTGGTGGGCTACCTGGTGGTGTCCGACAGCCTGCTGGAGCCGGTGGGCGCGGTGTCGGTGCTGGGCAAGGGCACCACGCTGGGCCTTCGATGGCTGCGCAGCTTTGCCAGCGCCACCGGCTACCACAGCCTGGTGCTGGGGGCCGACTACAAGCGGCTGGACCAGCGCACCGACATCGCCGACCTCAACGCCGTGACCAACCCGCTGCGTTATGTGCCGATGCAGCTGGGCTACAACGGCCAGTGGGGCAGCGACTGGGGCCAGACCAGCGTCAACACCAGCTTCAACTTCGGCGTGAAGGCGTTGCTGATGCGCAGCATCGCCTGCACGTCGGACGGCAACGTCGGCGCCATCGACCAGTTCCAGTGCAGCCGCAACGGCGCCGATGGTGGCTTTGCCTACTGGCGTGGCGACGTGCGCCACAGCCTGCCGCTGGCCGGCGGCCTGCTCAGCGGCCGGCTGGGCTGGCAACTGGCCAGCCAGCCGCTGGTCTCGGGCGAGCAGTACAGCCTGGGCGGTGCCGAGACGGTGCGCGGCTACCTGGAAGCCGAAGTCGCAGGCGACCATGCGCTGCTGGGCAGCCTGGAATGGCGCAGCCCCAACCTCCTGGGCAGCACCAGCGCCGAAGGCAAGCCCCTGCCCAGCGCGCACGAGATCGCGCTGCTGGCCTTTCTGGACGCGGCCCGAGCCACCACCATCGATCCCTTCCCCGGCCAGCCCGGCCGGGTGCCGCTGCTGGGCAGCGGTCTGGGCCTGCGGCTGAAGCTGGCCACCACCACGCAGGCCGAGCTCGATGTGGCCTGGCCCCACAAGCGCACCACCGCCACGCCCGACGGCGGCGCCCGGCTGCATGTGCGGCTGCTGACGCAGTTCTGAGCCCGCACCGCGCCTTCCCCTCCACGCTTTCCATCTGCTGCACCCCATGGCCCGCCACCTGTCACGCCGCCGCCTGTCTGCCCACCTGAGCCCGCTGGCCGCGGCCCTGGTGGCCGTGTGGCCGCTGCAGTCGGTGCTGGCGCAGCCGGCGCCTACCGCGCTGCCCAGCCCGGCCGCGCAATGGGTGCAGCGCTACACCGGCAGCGTGGCGCCG
>NZ_CAXFDV010000802.1:0-15253 GCF_964001545.1 uncultured Aquincola sp. | reverse complement strand
TGACAGAAGCGCCTTCAGGGCCCGCGCGCTTGCGCCGCTTCAGGCGCAGGCGTAGCGTGCCGGGGTCTGCCTGCAGGAGGCCCGGCCATGAAGTCAGCGGCACAGCCAGGTGGCCCCCACGGGCCGCCGCACGGAATCAACGCCAGGGCCTTGCCACCGGCCCCCACCTGCGGCCCCCGCGGCACCCACCCGTGGCCCGCGCTGCTGGCGGCGCTGGGCCTGCTGGCGATGCTCAGCGCCTGCAGCACGGCCACGGTCGCACCGCCGGCCACCGCGCCCGAGCTGCCTCCCCCCGACCCGCGCTTTGCGGCAGCCGCGCCACCCCCCACCGCGGCCGAGGTGTTCGCGCTCAGCTCCGAGATGCAGCACTACTTGGCCACCGCGCTGCCCGGCACCGCGCAAGAGCGGCGAAGGCCGGCCGCGCTGGTGCGTGCGCTCAACACCCTGGGCGACCTGAAGCTGGCCTACGACGCCAGCACCACGCGCACGGCCGCCCAGGCCTTCGAGGCGCGGGCCGGCAACTGCCTGTCGCTGGTGATCATGACGGCCGCGCTGGCCAAGGCGCAGGGCATCAGCGTCACCTACAACCTGGTGCCCGGCGAAGTGAGCTACCGCCGGGAAGCCGGCCTGCTGCTGACCAGCGGCCATGTGAACCTGACGCTGGGCCGGCCGCTGCGCGACCGCGGCAGCAGCGGCTTCGATGCCTCGGCCTGGATGACGGTGGACTTCCTGCCCGGCGAAGACTTGACCGGCCAGCGCCGCCAGCCCATCGACGAAGCCACCGTGCTGGCCATGTTCATGAACAACCGCGCCGCCGAGGCGGTGGCCCAGGGCCGGCTGGCCGACGCCCACGCGCTGGCCCGCGAGGCGCTGCGCCATGCACCGGGATTCGCCCCCGCGCGCAACACGCTGGCCGTGGTGTACCTGCGCGCCGGCCTGCCGGTGGACGCCGAGCGGCTGCTGCGCCAGGTGCTGGCCAGCGCCCCCACCAACACCGATGCACTGGCCAACCTGGCCAGTGCGCTGCAGGCCCAGGGCCGCCACACCGAGGCGCGTGCACTGGTGGCACAGCTCGCTGCGCTGGAGCCCGACCCGCCGCTGCGCGCCCTGTATGCCGCCAAGCTCGAACGGCTGGGCAGGCGTGCAGATACACCTGCTAACCTCCCGCTTTCACGTTGACGATGTGTGTCTGACCGGGAGTGCTCGTGATGAAGTCCAACGCCCGCCTGGCCCTGCTGCTGCCCACCGTTCTCTGCGGCCTGGCCGGCCCCGCGCTCGCGGCCACCAACCTCGTGCGCAATGGCAGCTTCGAGGCCGACCCTGCCCCCAACGCCTACTGGTCCATCACCGAGACGCTGACCGGCTGGCAGGGCGACCCGGCCACCATCGACGGCCGCTTCGGCGGCATCGAGCTGCAGAACCAGGGCTTCGAGAACCTGGTTGCGCAGGACGGCGCCAACTGGGTGGAGCTGGACACCTACCGCAACAGCTGGATGACCCAGACCGTGCAGGCCACGGGCTGGGTGGAGCTGAGCTTCTGGTACGCCGCGCGCCCCGGCTGGGCGGCCGGCACGCAGGACCTGGGCTTCAGCCTGGGCTCGCTCAAGGGCACGGTGCTGCAAGGCGTGGCCGGCGGCTCGACGCTGCAATGGCAGCACTACGTGGGCCGCGTTGACCTGGGCAGCAGCGGCAGCGCCGTGCTGCGCTTCGAGGCGCAAGGCCTGTCCGACATGGCCGGCGGCCTGCTGGACAACGTGTCCGTCACCGCCGTGCCCGAGCCCGCCACCACGGCCTTGTGGTTGACTGGGCTGGGGCTGGTGGCGGTCGCGCGCAGCCGGTCGGGCGCGCGTCGCATCAGCGCCCGCTGAACCGGGGCGGCCGCCTGGCCGCCATCGCGGCGCGGCCTTCGGCGAAGTCGGCGCTGGCCATGCTCATGGCCTCGCGTTCGCGCAGCAGCACCTCGTCGAAGCGGCCGGCCGCGATCTCGTTGAGCGACTGCTTGGTGGCCTGGGCCGCCAGCGGCGCCATGTGGGCCAGATGGCGGGCGGTGTGCAGCACCGCCTCTTCGAACTGGGCCGCGGGCAGCACCTGCTCGAACAGCGCGGCCTGGGCCGCCAGCTCTTCCACCGCCAGCGGCCGGCCGGTGAGGAAGGCCCGCTTGGCCAGGTTCAGCCCCAGCCGGTTGACGTAGCGCCGCAGGCCGGTGGGGTAGTAGTGCAGGCCCAGGCTGCAGGCCGGCATGCGCAGCTCGCTGCCGGCCAGCGCCAGGCGCAGGTCGCAGGCCAGCACCAGGTCGGTGGCGCCGCCGTACACGCTGCCGTTGAGGGCACACAGCGTCAGCGGCCGGGCGCGTTCCAGCGCATCGGGCACCCGCTCGAACAGTTGCGGGCCATGGTCGCCACGGTCGAAACCGCCCACGTGGTAGCCCGCGCTGAACACCGGCCGCGGCTGGCCGGCGGTGTCGGCCCGCAGCACCAGCACCCGCAGCGCCGCATCGGCATTGACCTGCGCGATGCAGTCCAGCAGATGGTGCAGGTCGTCGTCGGTCAGGCTGTTGCGCTGGCCGGGGCGGCGCAGCGTCAGGGTGGCGATGCCGCTGGCCGTATCGGTCTGCAGCAGCGGCGGGCCTTCTTCCAGCGGTGCGGGGGTGTTGATCATGGCCCGATTCTGTCGCCACCGGCGGCAGCGGCCAGGCAGGCGCGCACCTCGGCCACCAGCAGCTCGGGTGCGATCGGCCGCATCAGGTAGCGCGCCGCGCCCATGGCCAGCGCACGCTGCTGCATCGCCAGGTCGTGGTGGGTGGAGGTGATGAAGATGAAGGGCACGTCGCGCAGCCCCGGCACCTGCTTGACCTGTTCCATGAACTCGAAGCCATCACCATCGGCCATGCCCACGTCGGAGAGGATGAGGTCGGGCCGGTTGATGCGGGCCATGGCCAGCGCTTCATCGGCCCGCGTGGCGGTGAGCACCCGAAAGCCCATGGGCATCAGGCAGCTGCGCTTGAGCAGCAGGTTGGTGGGCACGTCGTCCACCACCAGCAGCAGCGGCTGCTCGGCCTGCGGCGCGGGCGGCTTCAGGAAGCCCTCGATCCAGCCGGTGAAGGTACGCGGGTCGATGGGCTTGCTGGCATAGCCGTCGAAGCCCAGCGCCAGCAGCCGCTCGCGGTCGCCACGCATGGCGCTGGCCGTCACCGCCAGCAGCGGGATGTGGGCGGTGCGCTCGTCCGCGCGCAGCGCGCCGGCCACGTCGATGCCGCTCATGCCGGGCAGCTCGATGTCCAGCAGCACCAGGTCGGGCAGCTGCTCGCGCGCAATCGCCAGGCCCTGCTCGCCGTCGCTGGCGGTGAGCACCGCATGCCCGAAGGCCTTGAGCAAATAGCTCATCAGCGACAGGTTGATGGCGTGGTCCTCGACCACCAGGATGACGGCCATGATCAGGCACCCTCCATCATCAGGGTGAAGCAGCTGCCCGCGCCCGGCTCGCTGCGCACCGCGATGCGCCCGCCCATCAGCGTGGCCAGCGTGGCGCACACATGCAGGCCCATGCCGGTGCCATCGGGCCGGCGGCGCGGGTCGCCCACCTGGGTGAAGGCCGAGAACAGCCGTGCCTGGTCTTCGGCCGAAATGCCGATGCCGTCGTCGCACACCTCCACCCACCACTGGCCGTCGGCATGGTCCACGGTCAGGCGCACGCTGCCGCGGTCGGTGAACTTGATGGCGTTGTTGGCGAAGTTGATGACGATCTGCCGCAGCGCGCGGCGGTCGGCCTGGCGCAGCAGCGGCTCGGCCGGTTGCTGCAGGCGCAGCGCCAGCTGCTTGGCGCGGGCCAGCGGCTGCAGCTGGGCCTGCACCTCGGCCACCAGCGCGCCCACGTCCACCAGTTCGGGCGACAGGCGGTACATGCCGGCCTGGATCTTGGCCAGGTCCAGCAGGTCGTTGATCAGCAGCAGCAGGTGCTCGGCACTGCTCTTGACGATGTTGAGCTGGCCTTCCTGCTCGGCATTGATCTCGCCGGGCAGGCGCATCAGCAGGATGCCGGTGAAGCCGAGGATGGCATTGAGCGGCGTGCGCAGCTCATGGCTCATGGTGGCCAGGAAGCGGTCCTTGGCCTGGTTGGCCACACGCAGCTCGGCATTCATCTTCTGCAGCGCCATCTCGGCCTGCTTGCGGTCGGTGATGTCGCGGATGGCGCTCATCACCAGGCCGCCGTCTTCGCTGTCCAGCGGGCTCAGGCTGATCTCGACCGGAAACTCCTGCCCGTCGCGCCGCAGGCCGTACAGCTCCAGGCCGGCGCCCATGCTGCGCACCTGCGGCGCGCGGTGAAAGCGCACGCGGTGCCCGTGGTGCGCGCTGCGGTAGCGCGCGGGCATCAGCATCTCCATCGGGGCGCCCACCATCTCCTGCCGGCTCCAGCCGAAGATGCGCTCGGCCTGGCCATTGGCCAGCACCACGCGCCCACCCTGGTTGACGATGATGATGGCGTCGGGCACCGACTCCAGCAGGTCGCGGTAGCGCTGCTCCACCTGCGTGGCGTCGCGCGCCACCTTGAAGGCGGTGACGTCGCGGCAGCTCATCACCAGGCCGCTGGGCTGCCCGGCCTCGTGCACCGCGCGCAGGTTGAGGTCGACGTACAGCAGCCGGCCATCACGGTGGCAACGCAGGGCGGCGCGCAGCAGCACGTCGGCCTCCATCGCCGAGCGGCGGGCGGCCAGTTCTTCTTCGATGCGGTCGGCCGGCACGATCAGGTCCAGCAAGGACTGGCCGCGGGCTTCGTTCGCGGCGTAACCGAAGGTGGCTTCGGCCATGCGGTTCCACAGCAGCACCTCGCCCGTGGGTGACAACACGATCAGGGCATCGGGCGCTTCCTCCAGCCAGAGCCGTTCATAGCTCTGGCCGACGGGCAAAGGACGCTGCATGAAACCTCCCGGGCAGCGCAGGGCGCAAGGCAACAACGGCCCAAGCCTACCAGCCCAGGCGCACCTGCGCGGGGCCGCTCAGTTGCGGAAGTTCTGGGTCACCATCAGCCCATGCCGGCCGCCATCGAGGATGCCGATGCCCACGCGGCCGAAGGCCGGCCGCAGGATGTTGGCGCGGTGGCCGGGCGACTCCATCAGGCCGCGGTGCGCCATGGCCAGCGTGCGGGCCAGGGCCAGGTTCTCGCCGGCGGCCAGGTAGCGCAGGTGCCCGGCCCGCATGCGGTCGAAGGGGTCCAGCCCGTCGGGCGTGATGTGCGAGAAATAGCTGCGCTCGAACATGTCGCGCGAGTGTTCACGCGCCACCTCCGCCGCAGCGGGGTCGGCCACCAGCGGCTTCAGGCCCTGGCGGCCGCGCTCTTCGTTCACCAGCACCAGCATCTGCGCCTCCAGGTCGGGGCGTGGCCGCGGCTGGCTCACGGCAAAGGGCAGCTTCACCGTCTCGCGCGAGCCGGGGCGCACCGTCAGCTTGTGCAGCGTCTGCTGCACCGCCGGATCGAAGATGGGGCCCAGCTGCGCCTCCACCCATTCGGCAGGCGCCGCCAGCCGCTCGGCCAGCCGGCTGTCGCGCATCGCGGTGCTCACCCGGTCGGAAAAAGGCATCACCAGCAGCAGCATGGCCACGATGGTGGCGTTGATCAGCCCGTTGGCCGCACCGGGCAGCACGCCCAGCGCCCGGTTGATGCCGTGCCCGTGCGCCCGCTCGGGCAGACGGCGCAGCCCCGCGCGGGCCACCGCCCCCATCAGGATGCGGCCCAGCACGTACACGCCCAGGAAGCTCAAGGGCGCCGCCCACACGCCCAGCTCGGCCTGCCAGCGCACCAGCTCATCGGCCACCGTCGGGTACGCCACGAAGGCCAGCAGCACGGCCGCCACCAGGCACACCAGTTCGACCGTGGCCAGCAGGAAGCCCCGCTGCCAGCCCGCGAACAGGCTGAACAGCACCACGATCACCAATACAGCATCAGCCAAAGTCATGGGGCCTGTGACGGCAACTGCAGTACCCGCGTTCCATCAGGCTGCGCAAAAACAAAAACCCCAAGCGCCGGAAGCACTTGGGGTTGATCTTGGCGGAGAAGGAGGGATTCGAACCCTCGATACGGTGAAACCGTATACCGGATTTCGAGTCCGGCGCATTCGACCACTCTGCCACCTCTCCGGGGTATCTTGTGTGTGGTCTCGCTGTGGTGAGCGAAGCCCCGCAGTATAGCCTAGCTCGTCAGGGGCGCAACACCGCAGTGCCGTTCATGTACGGGCGCAACACTTCGGGCACCTCCACCGAGCCGTCTTCCTGCTGGTAGTTCTCGAGCACGGCCACCAGCGCGCGGCCCACCGCCAGGCCCGAGCCGTTGAGCGTGTGCACCAGCTCCGGCTTGCCCTGCGCATTGCGAAAGCGCGCCTGCATGCGGCGCGCCTGGAAGGCTTCGCAGTTGGAGCAGGAGCTGATCTCGCGGTAGGTGCCCTGGGCCGGCACCCACACTTCCAGGTCGTAGGTCTTGGCGGCGCTGAAGCCCATGTCGCCGGTGCACAGCGACAGCACGCGGTACGGCAGGCCCAGCTTCTGCAGCACGGCCTCGGCATGGGTCACCATCTGCTCCAGCGCGGCGTAGCTCTGGTCGGGCGTGGTGATCTGCACCATCTCCACCTTGTCGAACTGGTGCTGGCGGATCATGCCGCGGGTGTCGCGGCCGGCGCTGCCGGCTTCGCTGCGGAAGCAGGGGCTGTGCGCGGTGAGCTTGATGGGCAGCTGCGCCGCGTCCAGGATCTGGCCGCGCACGGTGTTGGTCAGCGAGATTTCCGAGGTGCTGATCAGGTACTGCTCGGCCTGCTCTTCGTCGCCGCCGCGCAGCACCCAGAACATGTCTTCCTTGAACTTGGGCAGCTGGCCGGTGCCTTCCAGGATCTCGCGGTTGACGATGTAGGGCGTGTAGCACTCGGTGTAGCCATGCTCGCCGGTCTGCAGGTCGAGCATGAACTGCGCGAGTGCGCGGTGCAGCCGGGCCATCGGGCCGCGCAGGAAGCTGAAACGCGAGCCCGACAGGCTGCTGCCGGTCTCGAAGTCCAGGCCCAGCGGCGCGCCCAGGTCCACGTGGTCCTTCACCGCGAAGCCAAATTCGCGCGGCGTGCCCCAGCGGCGCACTTCCACGTTGCCGGTTTCGTCGGCGCCCACCGGCACGCTCTCGTGCGGCAGGTTGGGCACGCTCATCAGCAGCGCCTGCAGCTCGGTCTGGATCACGTCCAGCCGGTCGGCCGAGGCCTTGAGTTCGTCGGCGATGGCAGCCACCTCGGCCATCAGCGGCGCGGTGTCTTCGCCGCGGCCCTTGGCCTGGCCGATCTGCTTGCTGAAGCTGTTGCGCTTGGCCTGCAGCTCTTCGGTGCGGGTCTGCAGGCGCTTGCGCTCGCCTTCCAGCGACGAGAAACGTTCCACGTCGAGGAAGGGCTGCGGGTTCTTGCGGGCTTCGAGCCGCGCGGTCACGGCGTCGAGGTCGCGGCGAAGCTGGGTGATGTCGAGCATGGCAAATCCTTGGACTGAACGGTTCAGGGGCCGCGGCGGGCGGCCCAGGCCGCAGCGTCGGCGCTGCGGCGGCAGGTGTCGGGCGGGGCCGGCGTGGCGCGGCCCGCAACGCTCAAGATCGGGAGGCGGACACCTCGGCCATCGACTTGTCGCCCAGGCCCATGGGCAGCGGGAAGCGGATGGTTTCCTGCACGCCGTCCATCTTGCGCACTGAAACCGCGCCCATCTCGCGCAGGCGGGCGATCACCTGCTGCACCAGGATGTCGGGCGCGGAGGCACCAGCCGTCAGGCCCACGCGCGAGCGGCCTTCGAACCATTCCGGCTGCAAATCGCTGGCGGCATCGACCATGTGCGCCGGGGTGCCCAGGCGCTCGGCCAGCTCGCGCAGGCGGTTGCTGTTGCTGCTGGTGGGGCTGCCCACCACGATGACCACGTCCACCTGCGGCGCCAGCACCTTGACGGCGTCCTGGCGGTTCTGGGTGGCGTAGCAGATGTCCTGCTGCTTGGGCTCGCGCACCAGCGGAAAGCGGCGCTTGACGGCGGCCAGGATCTCGGCCGCGTCGTCCACGCTCAGCGTGGTCTGCGTGACCACAGCCAGCTTGTCGGGGCGGGTGACGGGGGCGCGGTCCACGTCTTGCACGTCCTCGACCAGGAAGATGCCTTCGCTGAGCTGGCCCATCGTGCCTTCCACCTCGGGGTGCCCCTTGTGGCCGATCATGATGAACTCGAAGCCCTCCTTGTGCAGCTTGGCCACTTCCACGTGCACCTTGGTGACCAGCGGGCAGGTGGCGTCGAAGATGCTGAAGCCGCGTGCCTGCGCCTCCTGGCGCACCGCCTGCGACACGCCGTGGGCGCTGAACACCAGCGTGGCGCCGGGGGGCACCTCGGCCAGGTCCTCGATGAAGATCGCGCCCTTGGCCTTGAGGTCGTTGACCACGTAGGTGTTGTGCACGATCTCGTGGCGCACGTAGATGGGCGCGCCGAACTTGACCAGCGCACGCTCGACGATCTCGATGGCACGGTCGACGCCGGCGCAGAAGCCGCGCGGCTCGGCCAGCAGCACGTCGTGGCTCTGGGGTTCGAAATCGGCCATCACAGCACTCCGATCACCGACACCTCGAAGGTGACGGGCAGCCCGGCCAGCGGGTGGTTGAAGTCGAACAGCAGCCACTCCGCGGCTTCTTCGCGGATGACGCCGGCGTAGGCGCCCTGCCCATCGGGCGTCGGAAACTGCACCACGTCGCCCAGGCGATAGACCGCATCGGGGTCGCCCAGCTCGCGCAGCAGCGAGCGCTTGACCCGCTGCAGCATGTCGGGGTTGCGCTCGCCGAAGGCTTCGCCGGCGGCCAGCTCGAAGGTGGCGCGGGTGCCCTCTTCCAGGCCGATCAGGCGCGCCTCCATGGCGGGGGACAGCTCGCCGGTGCCCAGCGACAGCGTGGCGGGCTTGTCGTTGAAGGTATTGACGATGTCCGCGCCGTCAGGGCCGGCGAGGCGGTAGTGCAAGGTCAGGAACGACCCTTCTGCGATGGCGGTCACGGCGGCTCACGGGCGATAGACTGGACCGCGATTTTACGGGCCGCGCCCTCTTGCCCATGCCACTCCAGGACTTGCCCGCCGAACTGCGCCCGCGCGAGAAGCTGCTGGCCCGGGGCCCGGCCGCCCTGGCGGACGCCGAATTGCTGGCGCTGCTGCTGCGCACCGGCACCGCCGGCCAGGGCGTGCTGGAGATGGCGCAGGCCTTGCTGGCCCGCTTCGGCGGGCTGGCCGGGCTGATGCAGGTCAGCCTGGCCGACCTGAAGACGGTCAAGGGCCTGGGCGGCACGGCCAAGCGGGCCGAACTGGCCGCGGTGCTGGAGATCGCACGCCGGTCGATGGCGCAGCAGCTGGCCGAGCGCCCGGTGATCGATTCGCCCGCGGCCGTGAAGGAGTACGTCAGGCTGCGGCTGGGTGGCCTGACGCATGAAGTGTTTGCAGTGATGTTCCTCGACGTGCGCCACCACCTGCTTTGCATGGAAGAGATGTTCCGCGGCAGCCTTTCGCAGGCCACGGTGTACCCACGCGAAGTGGTCAAGCGCGCGCTGGCGCTGCATGCCGCCGCGGTGGTGCTGGTGCACAACCACCCGTCGGGCGACGCCGAGCCCTCTCGCGCCGACCAAACGCTGACGCAGAACCTGGCCGCCGCGCTGAAGCTGGTGGACGTGAGGGTGCTGGACCACCTGGTGGTGGGCCATGGCGGGGTGGTGTCCTTCGCCGAGCGGGGGCTGCTGTGAAGCTCACCGACCTCAAGGCCCTGGGCCCGCTGAAGGCCGCGCTGCAGCAGGCCGAACGCGAGGCCGCCGAACGCCGCGCCGAAGAAGCCCGGCTGGCGCGTGAGCGCAACCTGTTCCAGCGCAGCGTGGCCGGCGTGACGCCGCTGCGCGAAAGCGGCCGCATCAGCCTGCTGCCGCCGCGGCCGCAGCCCCACCCGCGCCAGCGCGAGCTGGACGAAGCCGCCGCGCTGCGTGAGGCGCTGTCGGACGAGTTCGACGTCGAATCGCTGCTGGAAACCGACGAAGGCCTGAGTTACCGCCGCCACCATGTGGGCGCCGACGTGCCGCGCCGCTTGCGGCGGGGCCAATGGGCGATCCAGGCGCAGGTCGACCTGCACGGGCTGCGGCGCGACGAGGCACGGGAGCAACTGGGCGAGTTCCTGCACCAGGCCCAGGCCGCCGGCCTGCGCTGCGTGCGGGT
The DNA here is from genome assembly GCF_964001545.1 of uncultured Aquincola sp. Classification (NCBI taxonomy): domain Bacteria; kingdom Pseudomonadati; phylum Pseudomonadota; class Betaproteobacteria; order Burkholderiales; family Sphaerotilaceae; genus Aquincola; species uncultured Aquincola sp. Next base: position 5,036 of record NZ_CAXFDV010000802.1, on the reverse strand, counting down.
GGTGCACGGCAAGGGCCTGGGCAGCCCCGGCCGCACGCCGGTGCTCAAGACCAAGGTGCGCGGCTGGCTGGTGCAGAACCAGCTGGTGCAGGCCTTCGTGTCGGCCCGCGCCAGCGAAGGTGGGCATGGGGCGCTGGTGGTGTTGCTGGCGCCGAAGCTGGTCTAGTCAGCCGCCCTTGTTGCGCATCCAGTCGGCGGTGCCAGACAAGGCTTTTCCCAAGCGCTCCGCCATCCCCGGCTCGATGTCCAGCTCCACCATCGCCTGCCGCATGCAGGCCATCCACTGGTCGCGCTCGCTGATGCCGATGGCAAACGGCAGGTGGCGGGCGCGAAGCATCGGGTGGCCGAAGCGCTCCACAAAGTGGTTGGGGCCGCCCAGCCAGCCGCACAAAAACCAGAACAGCTTGTCGCGCGAGCCATCGGTGGTGGTGGGGTGAAGCGCCCGCAAGCCCGCGTAGGCCGGCTCCAGGTCCATCAGGTCGTAGAAGCGGTCGACCAGGGCGCGCACGCCGGGCTCGCCGCCCAGCAGGGTGAAAGCGGTGGGCGCTTCGGGTTCTTCGATGTCCATCAGGCCATTTTCGCCGCCAGCGCGACGACGGCCTGGGCAGCGGCAGAGCCCGGATACGCATCCATCAGCAGCTCGCGGCGCAGCACCGCGTCACGCACGCTGGGGTCACTGGGCAGCTCGCCGACGAATTCCAGCTGCAGCGGGCTGTCCAGCCCTGGCGTCACGTAGCGGTCGACCACCGCCTGCAGCTGCTTGCAGATGCCGCGGCCTTCACCCGGCCGGCCGGCCTGGTTGCACACCATGCGGATGTGCCGCCGCCCCTGCGTGTTGGCCAGCACCTTGATGGTGGCGTAGGCATCGGTCAGCGAGGTGGGCTCGGGCGTGGCCACCACCAGCACCTCGTCGGCCAGCGACACGGTGTACAGCACCACGTCGGAGATGCCGGCGCCGGTGTCCAGCAGCACGCGGTCGTACAGCGGCTTGACGGTCTCGATCACCTCGATGAGCTTGTCGCGCACCTCAGGCGTGAGGCGCGAGTACTCGACCATGCCCGAGCCGGCCAGCAGCACCGAGAAGCCCCCGGGCGCCGGCAGCGTGGCCTCGGCCAGCGTGTGCTGCCCGGTGAACACATGGTGCAGCGTGATCTTGGGCACCAGGTTGAGCACCACGTCGAGGTTGGCCAGGCCCAGGTCGGCATCGAGCACCAGCACCTTTTCGCCGCGCTGGGCGAAAGCGGCGGCCAGGTTGGCCGAAACGAAGGTCTTGCCGACGCCGCCTTTGCCGCTGGTGATCGCGGTGATGCGCGCCTGCTTGGCGTTGGATGGGCTGGTCATGCGCGCTTCACAGGTCCTGGAACTGGGAGCCGCTGAACAGCATCCCTTTTTCTTCAGCGCTGACCAACGACACCGCCACCGGCTCCAGGCAGAAGCGGTTGCGGCCCTCGGCCTTGGCCCGGTAGAGCTGCACGTCGGCCCGCTCCATCCACAGCAGCGCGGTGGACCGCACCCACTGCGGCGCATAGGCGCCACCGATGCTGACGGTGACGGGCAGGCGGTGCACCGTGCCGGCCTCGGCGCGGATGGGCACCGGGTCGCGCTCGATGCGCCGGCGCACGCGCTCGGCCACGGTGGGCCCGAAGGCGGGCGGGCAGTTGGGCAGGATGATGGCGAACTCTTCGCCGCCCACCCGGGCGACGGTGTCCATCGGCCGCACGCATTCGCCCAGCACCCCGGCCACCCACTTGAGCACCAGGTCGCCGGCCGCATGGCCGAAGGTGTCGTTCACCTGCTTGAAATGGTCGATGTCCAGCACCAGCAGCAGCGCCGGCTCGCCGGAGCGGGCCACGCGGTCGACCTCGCGGCCCAGCGCCATCTCGAAGTGGCGGCGGTTGGCCAGGCCGGTGAGCGCATCGCGCACCGAGAGGTCGCACAGCGCGTCGATCACCGACTGCAGCCATTGCGCGCTGCCGGGCTCGCCGGGCAGGTCGTCACGCCCGGCCTGCCGCAACAGCGACAAGGCGGCCTCGAGCTGCAGTCCGGCGCTGAGCATGGACGGCTGGCTCTGGGGCGGGCGCGGGTTCAAGGCGGTGACGGTCATCTTCGGGTCGCAAGTCTAGTGCTCACTTTGCCGAAAACCTGCCGATAAGCCATACAAACCCGTCCTTGTTTCGGCCGCCGTGGGTTTCTGGCCGACACGAGACTGGCGCGCACAGCCTTCCATGGACGTGCGCGCTGTCGCCGCGAGCACCACCGCATGAACACCGTCGCATCTCCTCTACGTGCCAACGAAGCTTTCGCCACCGGTCGGGCGGACCAGGAGTTTCCGTTCGAGAAGGCCGATTTCGAGCGCGTGCGCACGCTGATCTACCAGCGCGCGGGCATCAGCCTGCACGAAGGCAAGCAGGCCATGGTGTACAGCCGGCTGTGTCGCCGCCTGCGCGAAACCGGCCACACCTCGTTCAGCAGCTACCTGCAGTGGCTGGAGCAGCACAGCGGCGCGGCCGGCGAGGCGGAATGGCAGGAATTCATCAACTGCCTGACCACCAACCTCACCTCCTTCTTCCGGGAGGCGCATCACTTCGAGGCGCTGGCCACCGACCTGCGCGAGCGCGCCGGCCGGCCGCTGCGCATCTGGTGCAACGCCACCTCCACCGGCGAAGAGCCCTACACCATCGCGATGACGGTGGCCGAGACGCTGGGCAACGGCGCCAACGTCAAGATCGTGGCCACCGACATCGACACCAAGGTGCTGGACACCGCCCGCCGCGGCGTCTACGACGCCAACGCCCGCGGCCTGTCGCCCGAGCGGCTCAAACGCCACTTCATGCGCGGCACCGGGCAAAACGCCGGGCTGATGCGGGTCAAGCCCGAGCTGGCGCGGCTGATCGAGTTCAAGACTTTCAATCTGATGTCGATCACATGGCAGTTCGGCGAGCCCTTCGACCTCGTCTTCTGCCGCAACGTGATGATCTATTTCGACGCCCCCACCCAACGCCGCGTGCTCGAGCGCACCCATGCCGTGATGCGCCCTGGCAGCCTGCTGTACGTGGGCCATTCGGAAAACTTCTCCGAGTCGCGCGACCTGTTCCGGCTGCGCGGCAAGACCATCTACGAACGGCTGTGAAGGTTCGCACGACATGACCTTGCCCTCTTCCATGGCGTCGCGCACCGCAGCGGGTTCGGCCGCTGCGCGGCCTTACGCGGCCGGCGTGCCCGGCATCACGCCCAACGCCGGACTGGCGCCGGGCGCCAGCACGCCCGCCGGCGCGCAGCTGGCCAAGCTCAAGGCGCAGTCGCGCAAGCCGGGCGAAGCCTCTTTCTTCTTCTACGAATCGCACTTCAAGAACGTGGCGGTGAAGGTGCTGCCGGGCGAGTACTTCGTGTATGACGAGGACATCCTCATCATGACCACGCTGGGCTCTTGCATCGCCGCCTGCCTGTGGGACCGTGAGCGGCGCATCGGCGGCATGAACCACTTCATGCTGCCCGATGGGGGCGGCGCCAACGACAGCGGGCGCTACGGCTCGTTCGCGATGGAACTGCTGATCAACGAGATGATGAAGCGCGGCGCCAGCAAGGTGACGATGGAAGCCAAGGTCTTCGGCGGCGGCGCGGTGGTCAGCGGCATCAACAGCATCAACGTGGGCCAGCGCAACACCGAGTTCGTGCTGGACTACCTCAAGACCGAGCGCATTCCTGTCGTCAGCAAGGATGTGCTGGACGTCTTTCCGCGCAAGGTGGTGCTGCTGCCGGCCAGCGGCAAGGCGATGGTCAAGCGCATGGCGCTGACCAACCCGGACGCGCTGATCGCCCAGGACCGCGCAGCCGCCCAGAAGCCCGTCAGCAGCGGTGGGGGCTCGGTCGACCTGTTCTGACCAGCACCGCACGCCAACAAGAAAGCAGTGGACCCTATGGCCAAGACCCGAGTGGTGGTGGTGGACGATTCAGCGCTGGTGCGCAGTCTGCTCTCCGAGATCATCAACCGTCAGCCCGACATGCAGTGCGTGGGTGTGGCCGCCGACCCGTTCGTGGCGCGCGAGACCATCCGCAACCTGAACCCGGACGTGATCACGCTGGACGTGGAAATGCCGCGCATGGACGGCCTGGACTTCCTGTCCAAGCTGATGCGTCTGCGGCCGATGCCGGTGGTGATGGTGTCCACGCTGACCGAGCGCGGTGCCGAGGTGACGCTGCGTGCGCTGGAGCTGGGCGCGGTGGACTTCGTGGCCAAACCCAAGATCGGCCTGGCCGACGGCATCAAGCACCTGGCCGAAGAAATCACCGACAAGATCCGCATGGCCTCCAAGGCCCGCATCCGCCGCAATCTGGTGCCGGCCACGGCCGCCGCCACGGCCGCTGCCAGCGGCCAGGCGGCTGCCGCGACGCCCAAGGCCCCGGCGCCCAATGTCTCGCCGCTGGGCCGGCTGAGCACCGAGAAGATCCTGTTCATCGGCGCTTCCACCGGCGGCACCGAAGCCACCAAGGACGTGCTGGTGAACCTGCCGCCGGACTTTCCGGCGGTGATGATCACCCAGCACATGCCGCCGGGCTTCACCACCAGCTATGCCAAGCGGCTGGACGGCCTGTCGCGCATCCGCGTCAAGGAAGCGACGGACGGCGAACGGGTGCTGCCCGGCCATGCCTACCTGGCGCCGGGCGGGTTGCACCTGTCGGTCGAGCGGTCGGGCGCCAACTACATCGCCCGTGTGCGCGACGGCGAGCCGGTCAACCGCCACAAGCCTTCGGTGGAAGTGCTGTTCGATTCGGCGGCCCGCGTGGTGGGCGCCAATGCGATGGGCCTGATGCTCACCGGCATGGGCGGCGACGGCGCCAAGGCCATGAAGACGATGCGCGACGCCGGTGCCTACAACGTGTGCCAGGACGAAGCCAGCTGCGTGGTGTTCGGCATGCCGCGAGAGGCCATCGCCCAGGGCGCGGCGCACGAGGTGCTGCCGCTCAACCGCATCGCGGCGCACCTGGTGGAACGCCTGCGCAGCACGGCGGGCATGTCGACGAACCGGGTGTGATCC
>NZ_CAXFDV010000801.1:0-1607 GCF_964001545.1 uncultured Aquincola sp. | reverse complement strand
TCCTGCTGGATCTTCAGGTGTCGGTCGGTGGTGTCCTGCGTGCTCATGGATGCTCCTGAAAAGGGTGGCGCCAACCCGTGTGCGCCTTGAGCACCTCAGCGGCAAGGGGCGTTCCCGTGGCGGACGCCTCAGCAGGCAAGGCACCCGGATTGCCCCGGTGTTGTTTCTCTCTCGTCAACCCCAAGCCAACGCCAAGGAGACCGCATGAACACGGACCGCGCCATCAGCTCGCTGTCGCCCGGCATCACCACCATGATCCGGCTGGACCACTCGCATGTGCTGAGCATGTCGCACCGCTATCGGGTCGATGCCCACCCCAGCCGCAAGAAGTCCATCGTCGATGCGATCTGCCTGGCGCTGGAGATCCATGCGCAGCTGGAAGAAGAGATCTTCTACCCCGCGCTGGAAACCGTGGCCACGGGCAATGCGACCCTCACCAAGTCGCGCCCCGAGCACGACGAGATGAAGCGCCTGATCGCCGAGCTGCGCAGCATGGCGCCCGAAGACCGCGGCTATGACCGCGCCTTCCTGGAGCTGATGCGCGACGTGATCCACCACGTGGCCGATGAAGAAACCGTGCTGCTGCCGGCCGCTGAATCGCTGCTGGCCGAACAGCTGCCGGTGCTGGGCGCCCGCATGACGCGCCGCCGCCTGCAACTGGCCGCGCCGCATGCCGGCGACCTGCTGCTGGGGTCGGTGCGCACCCTGCCGCCGGCGCTGGCCGCCACCACGCTGGGCGTGTTCGTGGGCGGCCTGCTGCTGGGGCTGGCCCTGCGCCGCCCCAGCCGCTGGTAGGCCTGCCGGCAGGCGCTGGAACACCGTTTGCCGAAGGCGGTGTACCGCCACATCGGCGAGCCCATCTTTGAAGAAGGAGCAAGACCATGCAACGCACCCTCCACCGCAGCCTGATCACCCTGGCCATCGCCGCGGCCACCGCCGCCACGCCGCTGGCCTTTGCACAGCAGCAGCAGGCCAATGCCCCGGCCACGCGCGCCTCGGGCGACATGAAGATGCCGGCCATGCCGCGCACCGACGCCAACTTCATGAAGCAGGCCGCCGAGAACGGCCATGCCGAGGTCGAGGCCAGCAAGATGGCGCTGCAGAAGGCCAGCAACCCCGAGGTGAAGAAGTTCGCCCAGCAGATGATCGACGAACACACCAAGGTGGGCCAGGAGCTGATGCAGCTGGCTTCGACCAAGGGCGTGGAACTGCCGACCGAGCCTTCGCTGGTGCAAAAGGGCAAGGCCAAGGCGATGCTGGACACCGCTGAGGGCGAGAAGTTCGACCAGCGCTACGTGGCCAGCATGGGCGTGGATGCCCATGAAGACACGCTCAAGCTGTTCCGCAAGGCCGCCAAGGACGCCAAGGACCCCGACGTGAAGGCCTGGGCCGCCAAGACCGTGCCTGCGCTGGAGCACCATTTGCAGATGGCCAAGGCGCTGGACGCCCAGGTCAACAAGAAGGGCGGCAAGTCCGCCAGCAAGTAAGCCGCTTCAGCCCTGCGGGGCGGGCCCGCCATGGATGGGCAGCCCGCCCTGCGGCAAGGTGGCGCGAAGCACGTGGCCGTGGGTGGAATCGGTGACGTAGAGCGTGCACCGGTCTGCCCC
>NZ_CAXFDV010000800.1:0-2048 GCF_964001545.1 uncultured Aquincola sp. | reverse complement strand
CCGACCTGACCAACAGCAAGTGCAGCTACTGGCACTTCCGCTACGACGCCGACACCTCGATGAAGGTCGAGGCGATGACCAGCTTCATCAAGGGCCAGGCCGACATCAAGAAGGTGTTCTTGCTCAACCAGAACTACTCGCACGGCCAGCAGGTGGCCAGGTACGCCAAGGACGCGCTCAAGCGCAAGCGCCCCGACATCGAGATCGTGGGTGAAGACCTGCACCCTCTGGCCCAGGTGCGTGACTTCGCGCCCTACATCGCCAAGATCAAGGCTTCGGGTGCCGACAGCGTGATCACCGGCAACTGGGGCTCCGACCTGTCGCTGCTGGTCAAGGCGGCGGGCGAAGGCGGCTTCAACGGCAAGTTCTACACCTACTACGCCGGCGTCACGGGCACCCCCACCGCGCTGGGCAACAACGGCGCCGGCCGGGTGTACCAGGTGAGCTACAACCACTACAACATGGGTGGCCAGATGGACACCTGGATGAAGGAGTTCCAGGCCAAGTACAGCGACGACTTCTACACCGGCTCGATCATCCGCATCTTCGAGACGCTGGGCGCAGCGATGGCCAAGGCCAAGAGCACCGACCCGGTGAAGGTGGCGCCCGCGCTGGAAGGCTTGAAGCTCACCAGCACCTTCGGCGGCGAGGTGGAGATGCGCAAGGCCGATCACCAGCTGCAGCAGACGCTGTACATCAGCGTGTGGCAGAAGGCCGATGGCAAGTACCCGTACTCGCCCGAGAAGACCGGCATGACGCTGGCGCCGGTGGCCGAGTTCGCGCCTTATGTGTCCAGCACGCCCACCAGCTGCCAGATGGTGCGGCCTTCCTGACCGCGTCGACGCCGTTCTGATCCCTGAGGTTGCCGGCACCGCCGCCACGCGAAGTGGCCGGCGCGGTGCGTGCCGGCTTGTCTAGACAACGCGCCGCGCGCGCGACGACACTGCGCCGATGGAACTGTTCACGATCTCGATGCTCAACGGGCTGAGCTACGGGCTGCTGCTGTTCATGCTCAGCTCCGGGCTCACCCTCATCTTCAGCATGATGGGCGTGCTGAACTTCGCCCATGCCAGCTTCTACATGCTGGGCGCCTACGTGGCGTATTCGATCGCCCGCCTGGTGGGCTTCTGGCCCGGCCTGGTGCTGGCGCCGCTGGTGGTGGGTGTGCTGGGGGCGCTGTTCGAGCGCACCTGCCTGCGCAAGGTGCACAAGTTCGGCCATGTGCCCGAGCTGCTGACCACCTTCGGCCTGTCCTACGTCATCCTTGAATTGGTGCAGCTGATCTGGGGCCGCACGGCGGTGGAGTTCCGGCCACCGCCGGCGCTGCAGGGGCCGGCCTTCACGCTGGTCAATTCGTCGGTCAATGGCCTGCACGTGCTGTGGGGCGCCGCGCCCGAGGCCATGTGCCGCGCCACCGACGCCGCGGTGCGCGTGGTGTGTTCGCCGTTCCCGGCCACCCGCGGCTTCATGATGGTGGTGGCGCTGGCCATGCTGGTCAGCCTGTGGCTGCTGCTCACCCGCACCCGCGTGGGGCTGGTGATCCAGAGCGCGCTCACGCACCCCGAAATGGTGGAAGCGCTGGGCCACAACGTGCCGTGGGTCTTCATGCTGGTGTTCGGCGCCGGCGCGGCGCTGGCCGGGCTGGCCGGTGTGATCGGCGGCAGCACCTTCGTCACCGAGCCGGCGATGGCCGCCACCGTGGGCTCGGTCATCTTCGTGGTCGTGGTGGTGGGCGGCATGGGCTCGCTGGCCGGGGCCTTCGTGGCCTCGGTGCTCATTGGCGTCATACAGACCTTCGCGGTGGCCATCGACTACTCGGTGCTCGACCTGGCGCGGCTGCTGGGCTGGCAGCCGGGGGCGCAGGCCGCTTCGCATTCGCTGCTGCGGCTGACGGTGTCGCAGGTGGCGCCGATCCTGCCGTACCTGTTCCTGGTGCTGATCCTCATCTTCCGGCCCAAGGGCCTGCTGGGCACGCGGGAGGGGTGATGAGCCAGCGTCCATTCCATTTCCGGCCGCTCAACGTCGGCCGATGGTTCGTGTGGGGCGCT
>NZ_CAXFDV010000799.1:0-10495 GCF_964001545.1 uncultured Aquincola sp. | reverse complement strand
TGCTGGCAGCCACGCTGGCCCTCATGGCCGCTGTACTGCCGGGTTGCAACGACGATGACGATGGCGACGACCACACGCCTGCCAGCAACACGGTGTCGGCCGAACAGGCCTGCGCTGCACTGGCCGGCAAGTCGCTGGCGGGCGCCACCGTGGTCGCGGCTGCGGCCGTGCCGGCCAGCGGCCCTGCGCCCGTCTATTGCAAGGTGACCGCCAGCATGGCGCCCAGCCTCAACCTGGAAATGCGGCTGCCCGAGCGCTGGAACGGCAAGCTCTACTACGGCGGGGGCGGCGGCTACAACGGCAGCATCCCCGGTCTGCAAGGCGGCAACCTCACGGCCTTGCAGGCAGGTTACGCCACCGTCAACAGCGACTCGGGCCATGCGGGCAACGGGCTGTCCGCCGACTTCGCCTTGAACGACACCTACGCCGCCAACCTGTTCGGCTCCTTGTCGGTGCCCACCGTGGCCTCCGCCGCGAAGGAACTGCTGCAGTCGGCCTACGGCAAGACGCCCGACCGCGCCTACTTCGAAGGCTGTTCCAACGGCGGCCGGGAGGCCCTGATGGCGGCCCAGCGCAACCCCAACCTGTTCGACGGCATCATCGCCCGCGCGCCGGCCTACAACTGGGTGGGCTTCATGGGCCAGTTCAACCGCACCGCCAAGGCGCTGGCCGCGCCGGGTGGCCAGTTCAACGCCGCCAAGCTCGGGCTGCTCGCGCGATCGGTCCGCGATGCCTGCGATGCCAACGACGGCGTGAAGGACGGCATCGTCTCCCACCCCGCTGCCTGCAACTTCGATCCGCAGGTGCTGCGCTGCGCGGGCGGGGCCGATGCCGGCGACACCTGCCTGTCCGACGCGCAACTGGCCACCGTGGGTTCATGGACGTCTGCGGCCACCTGGGCGGGCGGCACCTACACCAATACCGGCTGGGCACTCACCGGCAATGAAGACGACGCGGGCGCATGGCCCACCTGGGTGACGGGCGGCGGCACGGTGCAGGCGGCGCTGCAGTACCTGTTCCAGGACACGACGGTGAAGAACTACCTGGCGCGCGACCGCAGCCAGGACTCGCTCAGCTACGTGTGGGACAGCAACCTGAATGCGCTCTATGCCATGGCGGCCTTGAACGACGCGACCAACACCGACCTGCGCCCCTTCAAGGCCAGCAACGCCAAGCTCATTCTCTGGCACGGCGGCAACGACTCGGCCCTGAGCTACAAGGCCACCACGGCGTACTACCAGGGCGTCACGGCCAGCGTGGGCGGGCAGGCGGCGGCCGATGAGTTCGTGCGCTACTACATCGCGCCCGGGGTGGACCATTGTTCGGGTGGCCCGGGTGCCGACCAGACCGACCTGCTGGCCGCCCCGGACGACTGGGTGAGCAACGGCAAGGCCCCCGGCACCTTGAGCGCCGCCAAGCTGGGCACCAACGGTGCGCCGCAGCTCACGCGGCCGCTGTGCGTGTACCCGCAATACGCTCGCTACACCGGGCCGGCCAACGATGCCGCCGCCGCCGCGCTGGCCAGCAACTACACCTGCACCTCGCCCTGAACCCGCGGCGGCCGGCCGGCCGCTGCCGCCACCGCCTGCACATGGCGGATGAAGCACTCGAGGAAGGCGCGGGTGCGCAGCGGCAGGTAGCGCCGGCGGGGCAGCGCGGTGACCGCCAGCTCGGGCAACAAAGCGAGGCCCGCGGTCATCGGGCGCACGCAGCATCACCAGCCGATGCGCCTGCAGGTCCTGCGGGCTAGCCGGGCAACCGAGCCGGTCGAGGCAGGCGGCCGACCCGCAAAGCTCGGCGGACCGGTTGCAGCAGCGCCTGCACCAGACGTACATGGCTGCGTGGCGAGGTCTCGCGACGCATCGACCGCGGCGGTGCGGACCTGAGCAACTGCGCATGCAGCGCGCCGCCGATCAGTGGCCACACCAGCGCGTGGTGGATGGTTTCGTCGTCCAGGTCCGCCAGGCGATGGTCGGGGCGGGCGGCCTGCCGAACCCGGCGCAGCGCCGCCAGGCTGGGGGCCATCACCTCTTCAAGCCAGAAGGCCACCAGCGACGGATGCTGCGCGCCTTCCGTGAAGACGAGCCGGTTGAACATGTCGGCCTTGCTGTCGAAGTAGAGGTAGAGCGTGCCTTTGCCCACCCCCGCACGCTGGGCGATCTCCTCCATCGCGGCGGCGGCGATGCCCCTGTCGACGAACACGTCGAACGCGGCCAGCAGCATCTTCTCCGGCCCGATGTGCCCACGCCCGCGCACCGGGCGCTGTCGGTGATTCGTCGGCATGGTCGTGCGTCAGGCCGGCGCCGTTGCCGACGGCAGCGCAGCTGCGGCCGTCGCGTCGCGGCGCACCTTGAACCAGGCGGCGTACAAGGCCGGCACGAAGACCAGCGTCAGTGCCGTCGCCACGACCAGGCCGCCCATGATGGAGATCGCCATCGGTCCCCAGAACACGCTGCGCGTCAGCGGGATCATGGCCAGCACCGCAGCCGCTGCGGTGAGCACCACCGGGCGGGACCGCCGGACCGTCGCTTCGACGATGGCTGACCAGGGCGCTGCACCGCGGCCGATGTCCTGGTCGATCTGGTCGACCAGGATGATGGCATTGCGCATGATCATGCCGCCCAGCGCAATCACCCCCAGCAGCGCGACGAAGCCAAACGGCGCCCGGAAGGCCAGCAACGCAGGCACCACGCCGATGATGGCCAGCGGGCTGGTGAGGAACACCATGAACATGCGCGAAAAGCTCTGCAGCTGGATCATCAGCAGCGCCAGCGTCACCGCGAACATGGCCGGGAACACCGCGAACAGCGCCACGTTGGCCTTGTCGCTTTCTTCGATCGCGCCACCTTCTTCGATGCGGTAGCCCGCCGGCAGGTTCTCGATGATGGGCTGCAGCGAAGGCCGGATCTGCGTCGTGGCGTAAGGGCCTTGCACGCCATCGGCCAGGTCGCTGCGCACGGTGAGCGCCATGTCGCGGTTGCGGCGCCACAGCACCGGCTCTTCGAACGTCGGCTCGATGCGGGCGACCTGCGACAGCGGCACCGTGACGCCGCTGCGGGTGAACACCTGCAGGTCGCCGAGCTGGCCGATGCCGCGACGCTCCTCGGGCGTGGCGCGCACCACCACGTCCACCAGCTCTTCGCCCCGGCGGATCTGCGTCACCGGCGAGCCGTCCAGCGTGGTCTGCACCAGGCCCTGGAGGTCCGCCGTGGTCAGGCCCAGCTGGCGGGCCTTGTCCTGGTCCACCACCACGCGCATGGAGCGCACCTGCTCATTCCAGTCGAGCTGGGTGTCGCGCACCAGCGGGCTTTGCCGCACCGCATCGCGCACCCGGTAGGCGATCTCGCGCACGACCGCCGGGTCGGGTCCGATGACGCGGAACTGCACCGGGAAGCCGACGGGCGGACCGAACTCCAGGCGCAGCACCCGCGCCCGCACGTCGGGCAGCACTTCGCCTTCGTCGAACAGTGCCATCAGCCGGGCGCGCACCCGCTCGCGCTGCTCGATGCCCGCGGTCTTGATGACCACCTGGGCAAAGCCCGGGTTGGGCAGCTCCGCCTGGATGGACAGGTAGAAGATCGGCGTGCCCGCGCCGGTGTAAGCCGTGAAGTACTCGATGTCGGGGTCTTGCGCCAGGATGGCTTCCAGGCGCTTGACCTGCTGCTCGGTGGCGGCCAACGACGCACCTTCACGCATCCGCAGCTCGGCCAGCAGCTCCGGCCGGGCTGCGGTGGGAAAGAACTGCTGCTGCACCTTCGTCATGCCGGCACCCGCGGCCACCAGCAGCAGCACCGTCAAGCCCAGCACGATGAAGCGCTGGCGCACCGCCCAGTCGATCAAGCGGCGCAAGCGGTGGTACAGCGGCCGGTCGTACACGTCGTGGTGCCCGCCATGGCCCAGCGTCCTGGGCAGCAGCTTGATGCCCAGGTAAGGCGTGAACACCACCGCCACCAGCCACGAGAGGATGAGCGACACGCCCACCACCCAGAAGATGCCACCGGCGTACTGCCCGGAGATCGACTTGGCAAAGCCCACCGGCATGAAGCCGGCGGCGGTGACCAGGGTGCCGGTGAGCATCGGGAATGCGGTGGAGGTGTAGGCGTAGGTGGCGGCACGCACGCGGTCCCAGCCCTCCTCCAGCTTCACCACCATCATCTCGACGGCGATGATGGCGTCGTCCACCAGCAGGCCCAGGGCGATGATCAGCGCCCCCAGCGAGATGCGATCGAGGTTCCAGCCCGCCGCATACATCACGGCCGACACCAGGCCCAGCACCAGGGGCACCGAAGCCGCCACCACGATGCCGGTGCGCCAGCCCAGGAACAGGAAAGACACCGCCAGCACGATGGCCAGCGCTTCCAGGAAAGCCCGCTCGAACTCCCAGATCGACTCGCCGACCACACGCGGCTGGTCGGCGTACTGCTGGATCTCGACGCCCACCGGCAGTTCGCGGCGAACCTCGTCCAGGCGTGCCTGCATGGCCTGGCCGAAGGCCATCACGTTGCTGTTGTGCTGCAGCTTGACGCCGATGGCCAGCACCGGCACGCCGTTGTGGCGGATGGTCATGCTGGGCGGGTCTTCATAGCCGCTGCGCACCGTGGCCACATCGGCCAGCCGCAGCACCTGCCCTGCCACCTCCAGCGTCACGTTCTCCACGTCCTTGACGCCGGACAAGCGGCCGTCCACACGCACCTGCACCCGGTCGTGCGGGGTGTCGGAAGAGCCCGCAGGCGCCACCAGGTTCTGGCGCGCCAGCGCATCGAACACGGCCGATGGCGGTATGCCCAGGGCCGCCAGCCGGCGGGTGGACACCTCCACGTACACGCGCTCGGCCTGCTTGCCCAGCACGTCCACCTTGCCGGCGCCAGGCACGCTCTGGAAGCGGCGCTTGACGGCCTCGGTGACCGTGAGCAGTTCAGCCATCGACAGCTCGGGCGCGCTCAATGCATACAGCACGCTGTAGCGGTCACTGTACTCGTCGTTGAAGAAAGGACCCCGCACCCCTTCCGGAAACTCCTGGCGCACGTCGCCGATCTTCTTGCGCACCTGGTACCAGGCCCGGTCGAGTTCCTCCTTGCTGCTGCCGCCCTTCATCCACAGCGTGATGCCGCCGTAGCCCTGGCGGGCGAAGCTGCGCACGTAGTCGAACTGGTCCAGCTCCTGCAACTTGCGCTCGATGCGGTTGAGCACCTGGTCCTGCACTTCTTCGGCCGTGGCACCGGGCCAGGCCACGATGGCGGTCATCTGCGGCACCTCGAAGGTCGGGTCTTCCAGACGACCCAGGCGGCTGAACGAGAACACGCCGATCACCATCGTCGCGATGATCAGGAACAGCACCATCGGCTGGTGGGTCACCGCCCACTCGGAGAGGTTGAAGCGTTTCATCAGCTGCCCTTCGCGGCCGTGGTCGCGGCGGCGCTGGTGGCGCTGGTGGTGGCCTCCGGGCTGCGCTCGATGGCCCGCACGGCCATGCCGGCATCCAGGGTCTGCGCACCCACGGTGACCACCCGCGCCCCGGCGGGCACACCGGTCAGGCGCACCGTCGCCTCGTCGGCCTGGACGACGCCCACCGGCGTGAACACCAGGCCCGTGCCCGGCGCGTTCACTATCCACACACCGGGCTGGCCACTGCCCTTGAGCAGCGCGCTGACCGGCAGCGACACCGTGGCGGGGCCGGCCGCCGGGGCCGACAGCGTCAGCTGCACCGTGCTGCCCAGCGGCAAAGCGGACACCTGCGCGCGGGAAGCGGCCGTGGCGGCAAAGCGGGCGCGGAAGGTGCGGCCCTGGGCGCTGGCCTGGGGCGCCAGTTCGCGCAGCACCAGCGGCAGCGCGGTGCGGGCGTCGGCCCAGGGGCTGGCCGTGGCCGTGAGCCCGCGCGCGCGGCCCACCCAGTCCTCCGGCAGATCGACCACCACCTCACGTTCGCCGTCGCGGGCCAGCGCCATCACGGGCTGGCCCTCGGCCACCACCTGCCCCCGCTCGAAGCGGATCGCGGTGACCACGCCGGCATATGGCGCCACCAGCGCCGCATAGCCTTCACGGTTGCGGGCCAGCGCCAGCTGGCGGCGGGCCTGGTCGAGCCGGGCGGCGGCCGCGTCGGCACGGGCCTTCTGGCGCTCATGGTCGGCCGCGCCCACCGAGCCATCGGCCAGCAGGCGACGAAAGCGGGCTTCGTCCGAGGCGGCCTGCGCGGCATCCACCTGGGCCGCCTGCACCTGGTCGGCCGCCGCATTCACGGCCAGCTGATAGTCGATGGGGTCGAGCCGGGCCAGCACCTGGCCGGCCTTCACCGCCTCACCCACCTCCACCAGACGCTCGATCACCTTGCCACCGGTGCGAAAGCCCAGGTCGCCCTCCACCCGCGCCCGCACGGTCGACGTGAAGCTGCGCGACTGCGCCGTCTGGGTGGGGTGGACGGTGGTCACGAAAACGGGCCGAACGAGGGCCGGTGGCGCCGCCGGCTGGCTGCAGGCGGCCAGCCACAAGCTGGCGGCGGTGATGCCCACACGGGCAGCCACGATGAATACGTTGCTCACTTCGAAGTCCTTGCGGCAAGGGATGGAAAGGCGCCCTCCGAGGCGAGGGATGGCAGTCCGCCCCCCAGCGCCTTGTAGAGCTGCACGTCGGCCAGGGCCTGCTGCAGCCGGCTGTCGGACAAGGCCAGTTCGCTGGCCAGCACCGAGCGCTGCACGTCCAGCAGCACCAGCAGGTCGATCTGGCCTTCGCGCTGCAGCGACTGCGCGCGCTGCAGCGAGCGCTGCCGGTGGTCCACCGTCTGCGCCAATGCCTGCGAACGCGACGCCTGCTGCTGCTGCATCAACAGGCTGTCTTCCACTTCCTGCACCGCCACCAGGGTGGCCTTCTGCCAGGCCAGCAGGGCCTCCTGCGTGCGGGCGGACTGCGCCTGGATGCCGGCGTCGATGCGGCCGGCGTTGAACAGCGGCATGGCGAAGGCCAGCGCCACGTTGGAAAAGCGCACCGGGGCCAGGTCGAGGGCATTGAGCCGCAGGTCCTGGCGCCCGACGAGGGCGTTGAGGAACAGCTTGGGCCACCACTGCGCCCGCGCTTCTTCGGTGCGCAGGCCTTCGGCGCTCACCCGCGCCTCGGCGGCGGCGAGGTCGGGCCGCCGCTTGAGCAGCTCGCCAGGCTGCCCGGGCGCGATGCTGCGCGGCGAAGGCCAGGCGAAGGGCTCGGCCGCGTCCATCACCGGTGCCGAAGGCTGACGACCCAGCAGCACTGCCAATCGGCTTTGCGCCGTGCCGGCCTGCAGGCGCAGCAGCGGCACCTGGGCATCCAGGCTGTCGGCCTCGGCCCGCGCACGGTCGAGGTCGAAGGCACTGGCCTGGCCTTCGCGCTCGCGGCTGGCCACCCGGTCGGCCGTTTCGCGCTGCGTGGCCGCCAGCGACTGCACGATGCGCAGCTGCTCCTGGGCCGCCCGCAGCAGGAAATACTGCCGGCCCACCTCGCTGGCCACCAGCAGCCGCGCACCGTCCACGCCCAGCCGGGCCGCCCACGCGTCGGCCTGCGCCGCATCACGCGCAGCCCGCACGCCGCCGGCCACATCGATTTCCCAGGCCACTTCCAGCCCGGCGCGCAGCGCACGCGTGTCGGGCGATCCTTGCTTGACCGCCGCCGGCAGGCCGCTGTCGGTCTGCGAGGCCGAGAGCTGCAGACCCACGCTCGGCCACAGCCGCGCGTCCTGCGACTGCAGGCCCGCCTGCGCTTGACGCACCCGCTGCACTGCGATGCCCACGTCCTGGTTGGCCGCGAGCGCCTCGTCGATGAAGCCGGACAGCCGGGTGTCGCCATAGCCCGCCCACCAGGCCGCGTCGGGCGCCGCGGCAGCCGCGCCGGCCGTGGACGCCTGCAGATACGACGCGGCCAGCGGCACCGACGGCTGCACCGGTGGCGCCGGCGGCGTGGCACATGCCGCCGTCAAGACTGCCAGGCCGATCACCCCCATCGGCCGGCCCCACCCCAGGGCCACGGAAGGCCAGGCTGGCCTGTGATGTTTCATGGTCTGCTTTTATGGACTCACAAGTCCATGAACTCTACGCATTTTAAATGTACTGTCAAGTACACTATTTAGAATGAGGAAGCGAGCCACGGAACAACCGCCTGACCAAGCACGCAGAGGGCGGCCGCGAGACCCGGCGCGCTGCCAGCGCATCATGGATGCCGCGCGAGCGCAGTTCCACACCCATGGGTTGGACAAGGCAAGCCTCGACGCGATCGCGGCAGATGCCGGCGTCTCGAAAATGACGGTCTACAGCCACTTCAAGTCCAAAAATGGCTTGTTCGAGGCGGTCGTCCGCGACAGGAGCGAGCAGGTGATGCCGGGCCGCACCGACATCAACGCCCTGGACCCGCGACAGCCGGAGCAGGCGCTCTTGACCATCGGACAGAACTTCCTGGCGCTGGCCCGCGAGGACCACGCCTTGGCCCAGTTCCGGGCGCTGTACGGCGCGGCGGCGACGCAGCACGAGGCCTGCCGGGCGTTCTACCGCCAAGGTGCTGACCGGCTCATCTCGGACCTGGCCGACTACCTGGGGCGTGCCAGCCTGGCCCGTGCACTGACCGTGCCCAACCCCCGGCTGGCGGCCGACCTGTTCCTGGCCATGTTCCTTGGAGATGGCCACATCCGCGGCCTGCTGAAGCTGCCCATGCCCACGCCAGCCCAGGACCACGCGATGCTGCAGGAGGCGGTACGGGTGTTCCTGGCGGGCTACCAGGCCCGCTGCTAGCCCAGGCCGAAGGTTTTGCGCAGGCTGGCATCCACCGGGCCGACCGGCATGAAGCGCCGCAGGGTCTTCAGCAGCGACGCTTCTCCCTTGGGCGTCCTGCGCATCTGCCACGCGCCCAATGCGGCGTCCACGATGGTGGCAGCCACGGCCTGCGGCGCGGGCGCCTTCTGCACGTTCCGGGTGATGGCCCGTGAGACCTGTTCCCGATCGCCGTCATAGGCGGCAATCTTCGACGCCACCACCGGCGCATTCAGGTCCAGGTTGGTCTTGGTGTAGGAAGGCTGCACCAGCACCACCCGGATGCCGAACCTGCGCACCTCGTGGTCCAGCGTCTCTGACAAGCCTTCGACGGCATGCTTGGACGCCGAGTACAGGCCCATGTAAGGGGCCGGCAGAAAGCCGAGCACGGAACTGACGTTGACGATGCGCCCGGACGCCTGCTTTCGCATGACCTGCAGCACGGCCTGCGTCACGCGCAGCATGCCGAACAGGTTGGTGTCGAACAGGTGCTTGGCTTCAGCCACCGAGGTTTCTTCCACGGCGCCCAGCAAGGTGCCCCCGGCGTTGTTGACGAGCACGTCAATGCGGCCGGCGCGCTGCAGGACAGCCCCCACCGCGCGACGCACCGACGAGTCGTCCCGAACGTCCATCTCCACCAGCTCCACCTGGGGCATTGGCTCTGCCTTGCCGAGGTCGCGCACGGTGCCGAACACGAGACAGCCCTGCTGCGCGAACTGCTGCGCCGCAGCGCGGCCGATGCCGGAGGAGACGCCGGTGATGAGAACAACTTGGGACGAAGTCATGAGGCTCTTTGCTGTACCAGTAGGTACAGTTATTTTCAGCCTCCTAATATGTACCGTCAAGTACAGATATCTTCGTCAACGGCTTCGGGCCATCAGTGGCTGATCATCCAGGGCCGCTTGCTTGGAAAGGCCTTCTGGCCCTGCGCCCCCGTCACCGTCGCGCTGCGGCGGCCGCTGCTGGTGCTGCAGCAGCCGCAGCCGGCCGGGTGCTTCAGCCGGGCATAGTCGCCCGAGCGCTTGGGCTCATGCCGGGCGCGCTCGTTGGTGGCCATGGCGCCGCGCAGCGCCGGGTCCATGTCGGCGATGCGGGCCGCGGCCAGCCAAGTGCGCGGCGCTGCAGCGCCGCAGCTCGGGCAGGGCTGCGGCTGCTCGCGGTCGGCGATGCGACGCAGCGCCTCGAAGGGGCCGCACTGGGTGCAGCGGTAGTCGTAGGTGGGCATGCGGGCGGCCTACAGGTCGGGCGACAGCGGCATGTCGATGCTGCCGTCCAGGTGCTTCACAGGCCCCGCCGCACTGGGGTTGATGTCGAAGTCGAAGATCTGCGTGGGCAGCCACAGCGTGGCGCAGGCGTTGGGCACGTCCACCACGCCGCTGATGTGGCCCTGCACCGGTGCCGTGCCCAGGATGCTGTAGGCCTGCGCGCCCGAGTAGCCGAACTTCTTCAGGTACTCGATCGCGTTCAGGCAGGCCTGGCGGTAGGCCACCTGCACGTCCAGGTAGTACTGCTTGCCCTGCTCGTCCACCGAGATGCCTTCGAAGATCAGGTAGTCGTTGTAGGTGGGCGTGATCGGGCTGGGCTTGAAGATCGGGTTCTTGATGCCGTACTTGGCCATGCCGCCCTTGATCAGCGAGACCTTCATGTGCACCCAGCCGGCCATCTCGATGGCGCCGCAGAAGGTGATCTCGCCATCACCCTGGCTGAAGTGCAGGTCGCCCACCGACAGGCCC
>NZ_CAXFDV010000798.1:0-3962 GCF_964001545.1 uncultured Aquincola sp. | reverse complement strand
GTGATGAACGAGAAATGGCCCGCGCCCGGCACCACCCGGCTGTCGACGCGCCGCGCATCGGCCACGCCCTGACGAATGATCTCGCCCTGGCTCAGCGGCGTGATGTCGTCGTGCTCGGCTTCCATCAGCAGGATGGGCAGGTTGACCGCGCGCAAGGCATCGGGGGCCTGGAAGAAGAAGGCGGCCGGCGCCAGCAGCACCAGGGCCTTGACACGCGCATCGTGCGCCGGCGCCACCGCTTCGCCGCTGCGGGCATGGGCCTGGCCGCCCGCCACGGCCAGCGCCGTATAGGCGCCCAGCGAATGGCCGACGACGGCGATGCGATCACGGTCGATGGGCAGGCGCGCCAGTACCTCGGAAATCACCAAGCCCACATGGCGCGGCCGGTCCTGCAGGTTCTGCAATGTGCCCTTGAGCCGGTCGTCCTTGCGGTTATTGCCCGGGTGATCGAACGCGGCCACCAGCCACCCCGCCGCCACCAGCGCATGGCACAGCGCACGGTAGATCTGGTAGCTGCCGCCATTGCCGTGGGACAGCACCGCCAACGGCAGCGGTGCGGCCGGCGCGCCGTCGGCCGGCAAGCCCATCACTTCAGCCGGGAAGCGCAGGCCCCCGGGCGCGTCGACGACCTCGATGAACATGCGGCCCTTGCTTGGGAAATCAGTTCAGGAAGCGCGTGTCGGCCAGCTTCGTCAGGTCGGGGATCTGCTTGATGATGCCCACCTCCAGCAGCAGGTCGGCGGCTTCCTTGCTGAACTGCTGGTGCTCACCGGCAAAGAACTTCTGGTTGGCCGCGCGGTCTTGCCAACGCAGGAACTTCTGCGAATTCTCGAAGGCTTCGCCGCTTTGCTTGACGTCGCCGCCCATGATCTCGTAGCTCTTCTTCGGGTCGGACTTGATCATGTCCAGCGCATCGAAGTAGGCGTCGGCCAAGCCCTTGGCGGCCTTGGGGTTGTCGGCCAGGAACTTCGGCGCGCAGCCGAAGGTGTCCATCACCATCGGGTAGTCCAGCGTGGTGGCGATGATCTTGCCCGCCTCGGGCTTGGCGCGCACGCTGCTCAGGTAGGGCTCATAGGTCATGCCGGCGTCGATGCCGTCGGTGCCCGCCAGGAAGGCATTGGCCACCGGCTGCGGCTCCAGCGTCAGCACCTTCACGTCCTTGATGGACATGCCGTTCTTCTTCAGGATCCACGCGGCGCCGAAGTACGGCGCGGTGCCGGGCGCGCTGGCCGCCAGCGTCTTGCCCTTGAGGTCGGTGATCTTGTTGATGCCCGGCTTGACCACCAGACCGTCGGCGCCGTAGCTCTTGTCCATCTGGAAGATCTGGGTGCCGGGCACGCCGTTGGCGTTCCACACCACCCAGGTTTCCACCGTGGTGGCGGCGCACTGGATGTCGCCCGAAGCCAGGGCCAGGTGGCGGTCCTTCTGCGGGATCTTCTTCAAGCTGACGTCCAGGCCGTGCTTCTTGAACAGGCCCGCTTCCTTGGCCAACGTGAGCGGCGCAAAGCCCGTCCAGCCCGAGATGCCGATGGCGACCTTGGTCTCCTGGGCATGGGCCAGCGGCACGGCGGTGGCGCAGGCCAGGGTGGCGGCAAGGCAAAGGACGGAGGCTTTGGACATCATGGGGCTCGCTTCTTGAAGGGGGAGATCAGGCCGGGATCCACAGCGCCGGCAATGCCGGCAACGTTCGCAAGATGCGCGCCAATGCACCGCTGTGCACCAGGGCCGTGGCACGCTCGATGTCGGGCGCCAGGTAGCGGTCGACGTCGATGCTGGGGCAGTGGCTGCGCAGCAGCGCATGCACTTCTTCCAGCGCAGCCGAGCTTTGCAGCGGGCGCAGGAACTCGATGCCTTGCGCCGCAGCCAGCAGCTCGATGCCCAGGATGTGCGCGGTGTTGTTGATCATGGCCTGCAGCCGGCGGGCCGCGAAGGTGGCCATGGACACATGGTCTTCCTGGTTGGCCGAGGTGGGCAGGCTGTCCACGCTGGCCGGGTGGGCCAGCGACTTGTTCTCGCTGGCCAGCGAAGCCGCGGTGACGTGGGCGATCATGAAGCCGCTGTTCAGGCCCGCGTTGGCGGTGAGGAAAGGCGGCAGCCGCGACACGCCGCTGTCGATCAGCATCGCGATGCGGCGCTCGGCGATGGCGCCGACTTCAGCGATCGCCAGGGCCATGCCGTCAGCGGCCAGGGCCACGGGCTCGGCATGAAAATTACCGCCTGAGATCATCGCGCCGTCTTCCGCGAACACCAACGGGTTGTCCGTCACCGCATTGGCTTCCCGCACCAGCACCAGCGCCGCATGGCGCAACTGGTCTAGACAAGCGCCTACCACCTGGGGCTGGCAGCGCAGGCAGTACGGGTCCTGCACCCGGTCGTCGCCTTCGGCGTGCGAGGCGCGGATGGCGCTGCCCTGCAGCAGTGCACGGTAATACTGGGCCACGTCGATCTGGCCGGGCTGGCCCCGCAGCGCATGGATGCGTGGATCGAACGGACCATCGCTGCCGCGGGCCGCGTCGATGGTGAGCGCGCCGATGACCAGCGCCGATTCCAGCACCGGCTCAAAGGCCAGCAGCGCATGCAGCGCCAGCGCGGTCGAGGTTTGCGTGCCGTTGATCAGCGCCAGGCCTTCCTTGGCGGCCAGCTTGAGCGGCGCGATGCCGGCTTGCTGCAGCACCGGCAGCGCCGGCCGGCGCTCGCCGTCCACCAGCATTTCGCCTTCGCCCATCATCGCCAGCGTCATGTGGGCCAGCGGCGCCAGGTCGCCCGAGGCACCCACCGAACCCTGGCTGGGCACGTAGGGCACCAGGCCGGCATTGAGCACGGCCAGCAAGGTGTCGATGACCACCGGCCGCACGCCCGAATGGCCGCGCGCCAGGCTGGCGGCCTTGGTGGCCAGCATCAGCCGCACCACCGGCGGCTGCAGCGGCGCGCCCACGCCCACGCTGTGCGAGCGGATGAGGTTGAGCTGCAGGGTGTCGAGGTCGGCTTCGCTGATGCGCTGGTTGGCCAGCTTGCCGAAACCGGTGTTGACGCCGTACACCGGCGCCTGGCCCGCGGCGGCCGACTGCACCACGGCGGCGCTGGCCTGCACGGCCGCCGCCGCATGCGGGGCTACGGTGAGCGTGACGCCGCCGGCATGCACGGCCTGGAGCACATCGAGCGTCAAACGCCCAGGGTCGAGTAGGGTCGCAGTCATCCTGCAGACTCTACTTGTCTATACAACTTCAGGCAAGTAGGATCTGCGCATGCCGACCAAGACCACCTCCACCGCCGCCCCGGCGCCGTACGCCCGGGTCAAACAGTACCTCAAGCGCGAGCTGGCCAAGGGCCGCTGGACACCCGGCACGCTGATGCCGTCGGAGGCGGAGCTGGTGCAACGCTTCAACGTCAGCCGCATGACGGTCAACCGCGCGCTGCGCGAGCTGCAGGCCGAAGGCCTGGTCGATCGGGTGCAGGGCTCGGGCACCTATGCGGCGCAGCTGCACCGGGTGTCGTCCACGCTGACGATACGCGACCTGCAGGAAGATATCCAGGCGCGCGGCCACGAACACAAGGCCGTGGTGCACCTGAAGCGGGAAGAGGCGGCCTCGCCCGGTCTGGCGCAGCAGCTGGGCATGCAGGCCGGCGCGCCGGTGTTCCATACCTTGATCGTGCACCACGACAACGGCGTGCCGCTGCAGTGCGAAGACCGCTACGTCAACCCCGCCTGCGCCCCGGGCTACCTGGACCAGGACTTCACCCAGGTCACGCCCACCCACTACCTGCTGGACGTGGCGCCCACCTGGGAAGCGCACTACGCCATCGAGTCGTGCACGCCCACCGCGGAAGAAGCCAGGCTGCTGGGCATCCGCCGCGACGAAAGCTGCCTGGTCATCGTGCGCCGCACCGAAAGCCGCGGCACCGGCATCACGCTGGCGCGCCTGGTGCACCCGGGCAGCCGCTACGTGATCGAGGGCCACTTC
>NZ_CAXFDV010000797.1:0-6252 GCF_964001545.1 uncultured Aquincola sp. | reverse complement strand
GAAGCGCACAACCTGGTGGACCGCGCCCGCGCCATGTACACCGCCGAGCTGGACCAGGCCCGGCTGCAGGCCGTGCGGCGCGAAGCCACCGGCCTGCCCAAGCGGGCGTTGAACAAGCTGCACAAGACCTGGGCCGCGCTGGCCGCCGCCCAGCCGGCCGACTACCAGACCCTGGCCCAGGTGCCCGACGAACTGGCCACCGCGCTGCAGCAGGCGATTGCCGCCATCGCCGAGCAACTGGCCGAGCAGCCCGAAGGCATCGCCAGCGAGCTGCTGAACTTCTTCTTCGATGCCACGCACTTCGCCAGGCTGCTGGAGAGCTTCGGCGACCACTCGCTGTTCGACATCACGCGCAGCCAGGGCGGCGGCGCGCTGGCCAAACCCAGCGCGGTGCTGTGCGTGCGCAACCTGGTGCCAGCGCCCTTTTTGCAGCCGCGCTTCGCGGCCACGCACACCAGCACGCTGTTCTCGGCCACGCTCACGCCCACGCAGTTCTACCTCGACCTGCTGGGCCTGCCGGCCGACACCGTGGCGGTGGACGTGGAGTCGCCGTTCGAGGCGCGGCAGCTGTCGGTGCAGGTGGCGCGCCACATCTCCACCCGCTGGCAGCACCGCGATGCCTCGCTGGCGCCGATCGCACAGCTCATCGGCCAGCAGTACGCGCAGCGGCCGGGCAACTACCTGGCGTTTTTCAGCAGCTTCGACTATCTGCAGCGCGCCGCCGCGCTGCTGGCCGAACAGCACCCCGAGGTGCCGCAGTGGCTGCAGGCCCGCGGCATGGGCGCGGCCGAGCGCGAGGCCTTCCTGGCCCGCTTCCATGAAGGCGGCGCGGGCGTCGGCTTTGCGGTGCTGGGCGGCCAGTTCGGCGAAGGCATCGACCTGCCGGGCACGCGGCTGATCGGCGCCTTCATCGCCACGCTGGGCCTGCCGCCGCTGAACGACACCAACGAGCGCATGCGTGAACGCATGGCGCAGCGCTTCGGCAAGGCGCAGGGCTACGACTACACCTACCTGTACCCCGGCCTGCAGAAGGTGGTGCAAGCCGCCGGCCGCGTGATCCGAACGCCGGCCGACGAAGGCGTGGTGCACCTGATCGACGACCGCTTCGCGCGGCCCGAGGTGCGGCGGCTGCTGCCGCTGTGGTGGAGCGCCGGCGCCTGATACACGGGCAGCCGGTGGGTGGCGGGAACCACCCCTGAAAATTGACATCTTTGACCGGAGAACGGCGCGCATCCTCATGTTTGCCGGATTGCGGCCGAATTCATGGGTGTTGCGGCCGGCCATGGCCCGCGCCATCCTTTTCCTCTCCCTTCAATGAAACTCCGATGCCTCACAACAAGCGGTTGGCCGAAATCGGGCAAAGCGTCGGTGGCTGGTCGCTTCGGGACTACCGGAGCTACCTGGGCTATGCCGAGCGCAGCCGCAGGGTGTCGACCCTGCGCGTGCAGGCCCTGGCATTCCTGAGCTGGCTGGTCGCCAGCGCCTTTCCGCCCGGCACGGTGGCCTTGTCGGTCACCACGCTGGTGGCCTTCGGCGCGGCCTTGATGGCCGGCATGACCTCCACCGCGGTGGCGCCCAACTTCATCGCCGGCGCGGTGTCGCGGGTGTTCTTCGCCACCGTGGTGGCCACGGCGCTGGCGCATGTGGCCAGCCATTCGCCGCATGAACTGCTGTGGCAGCTGAGCATCTGCGCCATCGTGGTGGTGGCCATGTCGCCGGTGCACTACGACCCCATCTCGTACACCACGGCCACGTTGCTGATCAACCTGTCCATCGTCTTTCCGCGCCTGCGCGAAATCCTGGTGCACCCCGAGGCGGCCTGGATGTTGTGCCTGACGGTGGCCGCGGTGATCTTCGGCATCACCATCAACTACATGCAGTTTTCCGACCGCATCAAGATCCACAAGATCAACCGGCGGCTGGCGGAACTGGCCTTCAAGGACGCGCTCACGCAGATCAACAACCGGCGCGCCTTCGTCAACGAGCTGACGCGCTCCCTGGCCTCGGGCGATCCGCAGGAGCTGTACCTCTTTCTCATCGACGCGGACGACTTCAAGACCGTCAACGACGTGCATGGCCACGACGTGGGCGACGAGGTGCTGCAGCACATCGCCCGCCAGTTGACGGCCGCCGCCGGCGACGCCCATTGCGGCCGCCTGGGTGGCGAGGAGTTCGGCATGATCTACCGCGGCGAGCGCGACCAGGCCCAGCACCAGGCCGGCGCACTCAACGAGGCCATCTCCGCCACGCCCATCCAGGGCGTGAACGTGAGCGTGAGCATCGGCATTGCGCGGTATCGTCACGGCATGCAGCTTGCGCGGCTCCTGAAGCTGGCCGACGATGCCTTGTATCGGGCCAAGCGCGCAGGCAAGAACCGGTATCACTTCGCCGAGGAATGACCCCACCCGACCCGTTGGCCGACCCGCCGACCCCCGACACCGTGACCCCGACGGCGCATGCGCTGCAGCAGGCACGGCACCTCCTCAGCCAAAGCCAGTGGTTCCGCGACTGGCCCGCCGCCGACCTCGATCACATCCTCTTGGGCAGCAGCTTCCGTGAGCACGCCAAGTCGACGCTCGTGTACCGCGACGGCAGTACCGACGAGCTGGTGTTCCTGCTCTCGGGCGCGGTGTGGACCTGCCTGCGCAACGAGCGGAAGACCGTCAAGTTCGGCATGCTGTACCCGGGGGCGCTGATCGGGCTGTCGCGGCTGCTGCACCAGCGCCTGCCGGACGAGCCCTGCTACGAATTCCATGCCGCCGAGCCCACGCGGTTGCTGGCACTGCCCGCCAGCACCCTGGCAGCGCACCTGGACCACCGCCCGCAGCTGTGGCGCGCGATGGCCGAGGCCACCATCCGCTACCAGCGCCACTGCATCCGGCTGGCCCTGGTGTTCTACGCCGGGCCGGTGAAGGACCGCCTCATCTCCGCGCTGTACCAGTTTGGCCTGTCGGCCGCCGCGGACGCCGGCCGGGCGCCCCAGCAGGAAGTGGCCATTCCGCAGGAAGAGCTGGCCACGCTCATCCAGTCGTCGCGCCAGCACGTCAACCGCGCGCTGCGCGAGCTGGAATCCGAAGGCCTCGTCAAGCTGGGCTACAAGCGCATCGAGATCGTGGATGTGCAGGCGCTGGAACACCGGGCCGAGGCGCGCATCCTCGACCGCACGCTGAGCGCCCAGCTGGCCTGAGGACCGCGCCGGCCGGCCCGGCGCAGGGTCGCCGCCGGGCGTTCTCACGCAGACCGGGCCCGCCTGCGCTAACCTGATCGGCACCCGAGCCCCCGTGCCCGCCGCGCACGCCCGCCATGCCCTTCATTCCCGACCACCGCCCGCCGCAGCAGCCCACGCCGCTGGCCTGGCACTTCGCTTTCGTCGAGCGCCAGCTGCTGCTGCCCGAAGACGAGTCGCAGACCCTGCAACCCCACCTAGCGGCCGATTGGCAAAGCCCTGCCACCACCCGCCACTACCTGGGCACCTTGCAGGGCCACGACGTGTGGACGCTGACCCTGCCCGAGGTGCCTGCCGGCTGGCGCCGGGTGCCGCTGCGCGCGGCGATGATGCAGTTCGCCGCACCGCTGCTGGCCCTGGCCGGCCGCGCCGCGCAGGTGCTGGAATGGGACCGCGCGCACCGCTTCTGCGGCGTGTGCGGCACGCCCACCGAGCTGCAGAGCGGCGAACGCGCTCGCGTGTGCCCGGCCTGCGGCCATGCGGCCTACCCGCGCATCAGCCCCGCGATGATGGCCCTGGTGTGGCGCCCCGGTGAGCTGCTGCTGGCGCGGGCGCCGCACTTCGCGCCCGGCATGTACAGCGCACTGGCCGGCTTCGTGGAGCCCGGTGAATCGCTGGAAGAGTGCGTGCAGCGCGAGGTGGCCGAAGAAGTCGGCGTGCGGGTGAAGAACCTGCGCTACTTCGGCAGCCAGAGCTGGCCGTTTCCGCACAGCCTGATGGTGGCCTTCACCGCCGAATGGGACGGCGGCGAGATCGTGCCGCAGCCCGAAGAGATCGAGCATGCCGCCTGGTACCCGCTCGATGCATTGCCCGGCATCCCGCCGCGCTTTTCCATCGCCGGCCACCTGATCCGCGACTGGGTGGCGCAGATGGCCGGCGAAGGCGCGCGATGAGTGTCGTGGTTGAGCTGTGCGACTGGCCGGCCACCCGGCTGGCCGAGGCCATCGGCCGGCGCGAGGTGTCGTGCCGCGAGGTGATGGTGGCCCACCTGGCGCAGATCGAGCGGCTCAATCCGCAGGCCAATGCCATCGTCTCGCTGCAGCCGGCCGAGCAGCTGCTGGCCGAGGCCGATGAGCGCGACGCGCAGCTGGCCCGTGGCGAGCCGATGGGCTGGCTGCACGGCATGCCGCAGGCGCCCAAGGACCTGGCCGACGTGGCCGGCATCCGCAGCACCCATGGCAGCCTGATCCTGCAGCACCACGTGCCCACGCAAGACGCCATCGTGGTCGAGCGCATGCGCCGCGCCGGCGCCATCTTCATCGGCAAGACCAACACGCCCGAGATGGGCCTGGGCTCGCACACCTACAACCGGGTGTTCGGCACCACCCGCAATGCCTTCGACCCGCGGCTGAGCGCGGGCGGCAGCAGCGGCGGCGCCGCGGTGGCGCTGGCCCTGCGCATGCTGCCGGTGGCCGATGGCAGCGACATGATGGGTTCGCTGCGCAACCCGGCCGGCTGGAACAACGTCTTCGGCCTGCGCCCTTCCTTCGGCCGCGTGCCGCGCGGCCCGGCGGCGCCCGAGCAGTTCCTGCAGCAGCTGGGCACCGAAGGCCCGATGGGCCGCACCGTGGCCGACGTGGCGCAGCTGCTGGCGGTGCAGGCCGGCTGGGACGCCCGCTCGCCGCTGTCACTCGACACCGACGTGACGCCCTTCAGCCAGCCGCTGGACCGCGACTGGCGCGGTGCCCGCATCGGCTGGCTGGCCGACCACGGCGGCCACCTGGCCACCGAACCCGGCGTGCTCGAGACCTGCGCCCAGGCGCTGAAACACTTCGAGGCCATCGGCTGCCACGTGGAGCCGGTGGCGCCCTTCTTCGACATGGAGCGCCTGTGGCGCACCTGGCTCACGCTGCGTGGCGCCTTGGTGGCGCATGCCCAAGGCGCCTGGCATGCCGACCCCACCAAGCGCGCGTTGATGAAGCCCGAGGCGGTGTGGGAAGTGGAAAACGGCCTGCGCCTGACGGCCGCCGAGGTGATGCACGCCTCGGCCGACCGCACGGCCTGGTACCACGCGCTGCGCGAGCAGTTCGAGCGCTTCGACTTCCTGCTGCTGCCTTCGGCGCAGGTGTTTCCGTTCCACGCCTCGCTGGACTGGCCGCACGAGATCAACGGCCGTGCGATGGACACCTACCACCGCTGGATGGAGGTGGTGATCGGCGGCACGCTGGCCGGCCTGCCGGTGCTGGGCATGCCCGCCGGCTTCGGCCCGCAAGGCCAGCCCATCGGCCTGCAGCTGATGGGCCCACCCCGCGCCGACCTGGCCGTGCTGCAGATGGGCCATGCCTACGAGCAGGCCAGCGGGTGCAGCGGGGTGCGCAGTCGGTTGCTGGGGTGAGCGGACCGGCGAAGGCCAATCAACCGAGATCGGATGCCGGCCCGGCGTGCAAGCCGGCAAACTCCTGCTGAAGTCTCGCTGTACGGTGCATGCGTTCATGCAGCACCGTGACGATGCCGATGTCTCCGTTGGACAGGCGCTTCCAATACACGAAGTGGCTGCGGTAGCGGAAGAAGAACCCCGACACACCCAGCGACGCCGGAATCGGCCTTGACATCACCCCGTGCGACTCGATGCGGTCAAACGCCTCGAACAGGCCGAACGCGGACGGCCGCCATGGCTCAACCTGCCTTGGCAGGCTTGGCGTTGCGGGCGATCACATCGGCGGCCGTCAAGCTCCGGTACGCCGACTCGGGCGCAGCAAACGCCTGGGTGAGCTCCGCCTTCAAGCGGTCGACCGCTGCCTGATCCGCGCGCTCCATGTCGCGCCGGATCAGGTCGCGCAAATAGTCGCTCATCTCGGTCAGGTGAACGGTCATGGTGGTGCTGGTAGGCATCGCCGGCTCCGACTTCAAGCGAACAAGGCCTCAATATAGCCGCCCGGCCTTGCTCGCCAGTTGGCTGCACAGCGACTCAACCGCCGGCCGCGCCCGCCACGTCCAGCCACAGCACCTCGTAGGGCTTGAGCGTCAGGCCGCCGCGCACCGGGTGCGGCGTGCCTTGCAGCAGGTCGGGCAGCACCGGGGGCAGG